>JBKJZS010000144.1:0-3202 GCA_046714915.1 Polaromonas sp.
TGGCGGCCCAGTAATAGCGGCGCATCAGCGCTTCGCTCGAACGCACGAAAGTGCGTTTCGACGCCCGCTGGCGCGAACGCGCGAGCGGGGGGTCAGCGCATTTTTCCGAGGGACCGCCCGTGGGAGAAATAAGCCCCTCGGGATGCAGCGAGGACACGTCGGTGCCGAGCGTGGGGGCATTGCGATCACCATAACCGAACGACTCCGCCACGGCCGTCTGCAGGTCAAACACCAGCCGATCTTCCCGTCGCCCGGCAATCAGGTGAAGGCGCGCTCGGATCAGGTTGAGCAGGGCTTCGTTGGCCTTGATCTGCCGGACTTCAAACGCCGTCGTCAGGCCATTGCGCGCCAGATCGTCCCAGGATTTACCCAGCCCGGCGGCTCGGGCCACCCACAGGATGACCTGCAGGTCGCGCAGGCCTCCGGGAGATTCCTTGCAGTTGGGCTCGAGCGAGTAGGGCGTGTTTTCAAACTTGTTGTGGCGCTGGCGCAGCTCCAGCGTCTTGGCGACAAAAAAAGCCTGCGGGTCGAGCACGCTGTCCAACTGCTGCATCAGCGCTGAAAAAAGCTCTTTCGAGCCCGCTACCAGGCGCGCCTCCAGCAACGAGGTTTGCACCGTCACATCTTTGGCTGCTTCTTCGGTACAGTCGGCAACCGTGCGCACGCTGGAGCCGATTTCGAGACCGCTGTCCCAACAGCTGCCTATGAAGTTTTCTATCCGTGTTTTCAGGTCGGCATCGCGGTCCACTCGGGCGTCATTGGGCAGCAGCAGCAGCACGTCGACATCGGAATGCGGAAACAGCTCGCCCCGGCCAAAACCACCGACGGCCACCAGCGAGCAGTCGGCGGGGAAATTGGCATGCAGCCAGAGCTGGCAAAGGGTGGCGTCGGTGTGTCTGGCCAGCTTGTGCAGCAGGCTGCGAATGCCGCGTGTCGAAGAACCGTTGCCCGCCAGCGAGGCCAGCAATGCGCTTTTGCCGGCCCGGTAATGCTCGCGCAGCTGAACCGGTCCAGTCGCGGATGCGGGAGAAGGCAGTGCGGAGAGCATCTGCGGGCAGGTGGGTGCGCTGGGTTGCGCCGGCTCAGGCAGCCGAGTCAGCGGTGGACTGAGCCGTGGCTGGTCTCGCCAGGTCCGCTTGCGGCGCCGAGGCGGGGACAAAGGCGGGGATGGGTGGACTGCCGCTGGACAGCGTCAGCACTTCGTAGCCGGTTTCGGTGACCAGCACGGTGTGCTCCCACTGGGCTGACAGCGAATGGTCGCGTGTGACGATGCTCCAGCCGTCTTTTTCAGGACCGTCCTTGATGTCGCGCTTGCCGGCGTTGATCATGGGCTCGATCGTGAAGGTCATGCCGGGTTGGAGCTCTTCCAGCGTGCCGGGGCGGCCGTAATGCAAGACTTGCGGCTCCTCATGAAATTTTTGGCCGACGCCATGCCCGCAGAATTCGCGCACGATGGAAAAGCCCTGTTTTTCCGCAAAGGTCTGAATCGCAAAACCAATGTCGCCCAGTCTCAGCCCCGGTTTGACGCGCATGATGCCGTGCCACATCGCGTCGTAAGTCACAGCGCAAAGACGTTTGGCTGCAATCGAGGCGTCCCCGACGATAAACATGCGGCTGGTGTCACCGTGCCAGCCTTCCTTGATGACAGTCACGTCGATGTTGACGATATCGCCTTTCTTCAGCGATTTGTCATTCGGGATGCCGTGGCAAACCTGGTGGTTGACCGAAGTGCACAGCGATTTGGGGTAGGCCGCATAGCCCGGGGGCTGGTAGCCCAGCGTGGCCGGAATGGTTTTTTGCACCTGCGTCATGTAGTCATGCGCCAGCCGGTCGATCTCGTTGGTGGTCACGCCGGGTTTGACAAACGGTGTCAGGTAATCCAGCACTTCAGAGGCCAGCGTGCCCGCCACCCGCATGCCTTGTATGCCTTGGGCGTCTTTGTAGGTAATGCTCATGCCCGCGATTATCCCACTTGCCCCGTCTTTCGGTGCGGGCCCGGCCTGCGGTCCACAGCGCCATGAGGGGCTGGAGCGACGGTCAGTCGCTGATAAAATTCAGCGTTAACGAGCCCTGGCAAGCCCCAGGGCTGCCAAACCCCCGGCAGAGGCCCGCAGCGGCCTGCCGACAACCACAAGGCCACCGCTACCGTGACCCTGCACCTGACGACTTTTGAGGGCGACCCCCAGGGGATCAACGCCCTGAGCGACTTCCGCGTTCAGCAACTTCTTCCCCGCCTGCAAACCATATACGACAGGGTTGCGGGAATCAGCGCCCGGTTTGTGCATCTGGTGGCTACCGAGGCGCCGCCATCCGATGCGGTCAAAACCCGGTTGGCAGCCTTGCTGTCGTATGGCGAGCCTTGCCCTCAGCCCGCCGGCAGTGCAGCTGACGCCGTGCTGTTCGTCGTGGCGCCACGCTTTGGTACCGTGTCTCCCTGGGCCTCCAAAGCGACGGACATCGCCCATAACTGCGGCCTGGCCATCAAACGCATAGAACGCATCACTGAATACCGGCTGACGCTCAGTTCCGGACTGTTCGGCAAGGCCGCGCTGAGCGAGGCGCAACGCCGGCAGATCGCCGCGCTGCTGCATGACCGCATGACGGAAAGTGTGATGTTTGAGCGGGCGCAGGCCGCCGGCCTGTTTACCGAGCTGCAGCCCGCGCCTATGCTGACCATTGACGTGCTGGCCGGCGGCGCATCCGCGCTGGAACGCGCCAACAGCGAATTTGGCCTGGCGCTGGCCGCGGACGAGATCGACTACCTGGTGAAAGCCTTTACCCAGCTCCAACGCAACCCGACCGACGTCGAGCTGATGATGTTTGCGCAGGCCAACAGCGAACACTGCCGCCACAAAATTTTCAACGCCGACTTCACCATCGATGGCGTGTTGCAGGACAAGAGCCTGTTTGCGATGATCCGCAATACCGAAAAGCTGCATCCCCAGCACACCGTGGTGGCTTATTCGGACAACGCTTCGGTCATGGAAGGCTATAAAACCCAGCGCTTTTATGCCAAAACTAGTGCCAAATCGGCCTCCAGCCCAATAGGAACAAGCGCGAGCAGCTATCAAACTTATAGCGTCACAGATGACGTGCTGATGCACGTGCTGATGAAAGTCGAAACGCACAACCATCCCACAGCCATTTCTCCCTTCCCGGGCGCCTCGACTGGCGCGGGCGGCGAGATTCGCGACGAAGGCGC
>JBKJZS010000145.1:0-2914 GCA_046714915.1 Polaromonas sp.
GCTGGATGATGGAATAGCTCATGCTCAGACCCAGTCCCAGACCTTGTCCCACGTCGCGGGTGGTGAAGAAGGGCTCGAACACACGGCTGAGATTTTCTGGCTTGATGCCGCTGCCGTTATCACGGACAGCCACGTGCAACCGGCCGGCCTGGCGGCGTGCGGTGATGTCGATGCGTGGCGCGGCGGAGCCGCCATGGCGCAGCGCCAGGCCTGCGTTGTTGAGCAGGTTGATCATCACACCAATGAGGGCAGGCTCGTCGCCCAGCACATGCGTATCCAGTGGCAGGTCCAGCACCGCTTCGACACCTTTGAGTTCGAAGCCCGTGAGGCGCAGCGCCGACTGGATGGATTTTTCCATCAGGAAAATGCGGCTGGGATTTTCACCCGGCTTCTGGTAGGCGAAAGTCTTGAGATCGGTCACGATGTTTTGCACGCGCTGCATGCCCTCCCTGGCGTCCGTGATGCTTTCCTTCAGCGTCGCGCTCTTTGCCACCTCGGGCTCGAGCAGCGCCATGTTCAGCGCCATCAGGCTGTAGTTCACGGGGTTGTTCACCTCGTGCAGCAGGCCAGCCGACAGCGTGCCCAGGGCGGCCATTTTTTCTTGCTGGATCAGCTGGCCCTTGACCTGGGCGAGGGCTTCGTTGTTTCTCTGAAGCTCCGCGTTTTTCTCCGCTACCTGCTCCCTCAGCCCGAACATTTTCAGGCGCGACAGCTCGGCAAAATAAGTGCAACCAACACTGATTGTTGCCGAGAAGGCGATGAAGAGCATATTGCCCGTGAAGCGTCCGGGCGCGGGAATGCCGTTGCCTTGCCAGATACACGCCAGGCCATAGGCGATGCAGGTGAACAAGCCGAACGCGATGCCCTCCACGTAGCTGATGGGCACAATGATTCCAACGGCATAAAGCGCGAGGTGCAGGCCGACGAAATAAATTGAATCCACGCCGTCGGTGACGCCTATCATCCAGCAGATCATCACCTGCGGCAGTACCAGCCACAGCAGTGTCAGCGCCCTGACGCGAAGCCGCCCCCAGCGTGTCCCAATCAGCAGAAAAATCAACAATGACAGTCCCGCTACCAGCATCCGGGCCGCGAAGAACTGCCAGACCCGCTCCGGGTAAAGCGAGAGGTCAAGGCCAACCCCCATCAACACCAGAACAGTCGAGGTAATGCAACCCGCCTTGCTGTAGGCAACCCGAATGTCGCTCAGTTCTTCATAGTATTTCGGCGGAACCGTCTGAAGCACGTCAGGCACCTTCGTCATCGCGCGAAACATTCAGCTCGGCGAACACATTGACTCCCGTGGAATCTTTGTATATCTGGGTCGCACCGCGGGGGTTCGGCAGCAAGCGCTCCAGCTCGGACTCATCACGGTAGATGAGGTGCCACTCCAGCAGATGCTCCATGGTGTGTCGCTCGGAATTGGCCGAATGAACATTGGTGACCAAGATGCGGCCATCGGAACGGCTACGCCCTACAAAATGATCGAGCAACCTTGAGCAGACCTTGTCCGACAGGTAGTCAAACAGCCCCGCGCAGTAAATGAAGTCAAAACTCTGGCTGCCAGCTCCGGCGCTGCCGCGCACGGCGCGCTTGAGAAGTTCATGCACTGACTCGTGGACGAAGTTGACCTCGATCTGTTTGCCGTTTTCGCGGCAGGCCTTGTCGATGCGCGTACGGGTGTAAGCGAGCGTCTCCTCGCTGAAATCCAGCAGCTCAAACACCAGACGTTCAGGGTGCGGATACTCCGCTATAAAACGCTGAATTTCGACCGCGGGTCCGCAGGCGACGTTCAGCACTCTGAATTGTCTGCCTTGTGCAACGGCTCGGTCGGCCTCAAGGCCCAAGCGATTGACGAGAATATCGATGCGGTTGCGATGGGCGGTGGCCACGGCCGCGCGCAGGAACAGCGTGTTCACGATCTGGAAGTAAGTGCTGTTGCCCTGCCGCGGGTCTCCCAGGATCTGGTTGACCATCTCGTAGTCACCCGCGTACCCCAGCGGCTTGGCGAAGGTACGGTAAACAAAGGGCGCGCGCAGCAGCAGCGGGTGCAGTGCCGTCTGCGCGAAGTTTCGGTGCAGCACCGAGTCTTCCGGACGGACGCGCTCGCATTCTGCTTCCAGCCGGACGAAGTACTCTGCGCCTTTCCGCATGAGTGGGGCAGCCAGCTCGTCGAAGACGTCGGCGCGTAAGCGCCCGTCCGGCTCGCGCGGCAGCAGCGCCGACATGTCGGCCTGGTCGGCCCAGCGCGACGTTTCGGCCAGAAAGGCGCGTAACTCGCTCACCACCACCTGGTAGTCGCGGCCCACCGTAAAGCGCGCATTCCACTCCTCGACGAAGCGCTGGGATTCAGCGCCCACCTGCGTCAGGTCGCCGCGGATGGCGTTCAGGTCGGACCATTCGTCGATCAGGGTCACCGAGACCAGCGCCATGAGGCCGGTGTTCATCAGGCTGACAACCACCCCCTTGCCCTTGTAGATGCTTTTGTCTCCGGAGCGCACGGTCAATTCGCTGAGTACCTCACTGACCTGGACAATCGAATAGGGGTTGTAGACCTCCATCACCAGCGAGCGGCGCTGAAGGTTGGTCAATGTGCCGCGCACGGCATCGCCCTGGCTGTTGCGGAAGGTAATGACGGGGTCAATCGGCCGAAGAGGTTGCACGGGAAATGGACCAGGAGGGCCAATAAAAAAGGTTGATTCTACATATTGTCCCCTCGAACCCCTTCAGAAATTGCATTGCAGCTGGTGAAGAAACTGCCTACCTTACCGGCAGGTGCCGGCATGGCGCAGACGAACCGGTGCCGCAGCGACGGTTCGCAAGCCCAGGGTTGTATGCGAGTTGTTTAACCGCGGCTTCGGGGTTCAATCGCCCGAAATCCGATGTCGTGTCGATACTGCGCGCCGTCAAAATG
>JBKJZS010000146.1:0-3229 GCA_046714915.1 Polaromonas sp.
AGGCCAAGGCCGGCGCCTGGTTCGGCTTTTACGCGGCCAACCCGCGCGACCTGGACCTGGGGTTTTATCTGGTGCAGGGATTGCGGCCGCGCGGCCTGAGCTCCGAACTCAACGAGCAGCTCAACGACCGCCTGCACGATGCACTGCGCCCCTGCGAAGCGGCGCTGCAGGCCATGGGTTTGGGCGCCGAAGAAGCATTGCGCGAAAATACCTCTTTGTTTGCCCATGGCGTGGGCCTGTTGCTGCTGCAGCACACGGGCCGCATCCGCATGTTCGGGCAAGATGCCATGATGCTGTTCGACGCCTACCTGATCAGCCTGGTGGAGCGACTGCAAACCCGTTCCGGCTGGGCCTAGTACTGCAACCCGAAAATATCGAAACATGAAAGCGCGTCTTCGCACCCCCGGCGGCGTTGCAACCCTTGCGAAGGCGGCCAGCCTTCGCTGCGGCTTGCGCCTTGCCCTGGGCACGAAACCATCACTATCATTATGTTTCGCTACTTCCGGGTTGCAGTACTAGCCTGTCCCAAGCTTGTCGAAGGACCGAAGTCCTTGACCCCACAAACATTCCAGGAATAAACATGTTGCTTGATGTCAATGACTCCCAATTGGTGCTGGTGGATTACCAGGCCCGCCTGATGCCCGCCATTTTTGAGAATGAACTCGTCGTTGCCAATGCGCTGCGCCTGGCCCGCATGGCAAAGATGCTGGAAGTGCCGGTCTGGGGCACCGCGCAGAGCCCCGACGGGCTGGGCCCCAACGTGCCCGATGTGCAGTCGGCCATTGAAGCCGCCGGTGGAAAAACGCTGGCCAAGATGCATTTCAACGGGGTCGTCGATGGACTGGGCGACTGGCTGCGCCCGCCCGTGCGCAAGGCAGCCAGTGGTGGTAACGCACGCAGCCTGCCCAAGCACCTGCAAAGAGCAGCGCCGGAAGAAGAGGCCGGTCGCAGCACCATCGTGATCGCCGGCTGCGAAGCCCATGTCTGCCTGATGCAGACGGCGCTGGGCCTGCTGGAAGAAGAATTTGACGTGTGGGTCGTCACCGACGCCTGCAGCTCGCGCACCGAGCGCAACCGCGACGCCGCGTTCGACCGGCTGGCCGGGGCGGGCGCGGAGCTGGTGACGACCGAAATGGTGGCGTTTGAGTGGCTGCGCACGGCGGAGCATCCGGCGTTCAAGGAAGTGCTGGGGCTGGTGAAGTAGGGCGTTTGCGCCAGACTGTAAGAGGCGGATTCAAGTACGAAGTGCAACGTTCAGATACAGGGTGGACCAAGAGTCAATAGGATGGGCTCTTTGAGGCTTGGAATGCGCTGCTTGCCTGAATCGCTATTCTTTTAGTAGCTATGTGCGCCCGTGGTTATTGGGCCAGCGGCATTTTTTGCTTGATATTTTGCCGCAACACTTACTTCACCCGCCCCAGCACGTGCTGCAACGCCGGATGCTCCGCCGTGCGCAGCCACTCAAACGCCACCATTTCGGTCGTGACCAGCTCCGCGCCCGCGCCTGATGCTGGCATAAAGCTTGGGCGACATTATGTTTCTAAACTTGCGTGTTGACGTACTAGCTGGTCCGCAAAATCGTGGTTGACGTCGCGGTGACCCGCTTCGTCATCACGGACCACCAGGATCACGTCCCGCAGCCGGGCATCGGGCGCCAGCTTCCAGTAGTCAATGGCAATTTGCGGCGCTGCCACGTTCTCGTACTGCCCGCTGTCAATGCCTGCCAGGTACTCGGTGTAGCTGTAGACGGCCTCTTCCTCAAAGTAGCCGACCAGCCGGTGCGCGGTGCGTGAAGAAACCAGGTACAGCAGAAAAAACAGGTTGTAGAAAATTCCCTGCGCGAGCATGACCATCCAGCGCTCCAGCTGGCTCGGTTTGGCGATGCGGACAAAGGTCATCAGGTGCATGCGCTCGTTCTCGGCTTCATCGAGCAGCTTGCGGATCCAGCCTTCGTCGTCTTTCATGCTGCGCAGGGATTTCAGATGGATCAACGCGCCGCCCACCATGCCAGGCACGGCGGCGACGGTCTCCAGCACCACGGCGCGGTTGCCGTAACGGCCGGCAAAAAAAGTGTCAGCCATAAAACGCAAAAACCGGGTGGTGCGCCAGGCAAACCAGTCCGAGAAATCCGTCTGCGCATGATGCAGCTGCTGCGGTGGAGTCGGGTTGGGCATGAGACTGTTCTCCTGAAACGAAGGGGGACACCTTGCTTCTGATCGCGGCGAGTACTGGGTAAGGCCGAGGAATGCCAAGTGAGTGCCAGTTTGCTACAGATTCAGTAGCCGCCGGAACAACCTGCCGGGCAGAACATGTCAGCTCTGGCAGTGTTTACGCTGAACATAAGTATGTTTTAAGTCTCTAGCCCAATAACGATGGGCGCAGGCAGCTATAAGAAAGATAGCATATTGGCAGCACGTCAGATTCAGCCAGCGCCTGCGGGGCCGCTTGCAGCGTTTGCGGCTGGCCCGTGCTGAAGAGGCTGACCTGACCTGTGACTCATGACTGCTGACGGCGGGTGGCCTGCTTCTCTCCGCGTGGTTTGCACCAGCCGCCGTGTCTGGCGCGCGACGGCTCGCCGGTGGCGATGAGCCGCACATCCGGCCCCAGCAAGTTGCGCAGCGCTTCGCTGGCAAACGGGTAGTGGGTGCAGCCGAGCACCAGGGTGTCAACCCCTGGTATGGCGGACGCAGGAAGCTATTATTTCAGTAGCGCTTCGGCGTCGGCCACGGCGTCAATGCCGCGCTCGGGGCGGTCCGGGCAGTTCCGGCCACGACGGCGGCCGGCGACAGCGCCATCCGCACTGACATCTCCGTCGATTATGCTTGGCTCCTCTTCAGGAGCTGAACCATGGCCCTCTTTTCCCAGGATGTCCTCAACCCCGGCGTGCGCAAGCGCGAGGTGTTTGGCTGGGCCATGTACGACTTTGCGAACTCAGGCTACACCACGGTCGTGATCACGGCCGTGTTTGCCGCCTATTTCGTGGGCGGCATTGCGCAGAACGCCGAATGGGCCACCTTTGCCTGGACGGCGGCGCTCAGCGTGTCCTACGCGATTGTCATGCTCACCATGCCGAGCATCGGGGCCTATGCCGACCTGCGCGCGGCCAAGAAACGGCTGCTGATGCTGACGACGGCGGGCTGTGTGGTGACCACCGCGGCGCTCGCGTTCGCCGGGCCAGGCAGCTTGGCGCTCGCGGTGTTGCTGATCATCCTGTCGAACACCTTTTTTG
>JBKJZS010000147.1:0-1519 GCA_046714915.1 Polaromonas sp.
CACCAAAGGATTTCGCGCCCTCGTTGACGAAGCCATGGCGCAGGTCAAAACCTACAAGGTTGACGAGGTCAAGGCGAAACTCAATGATCCCAAAGTGCAGATCGTTGACATCCGCGACGTGCGTGAGTTGAGTGCCGGCACGGTGCTGGGCAGTTACCACGCGCCGCGCGGAATGCTGGAGTTCTGGGTAGACCCGGCCTCGCCGTACCACAAGCCCCTGTTTGCCGACGAGGGCAAGGAGTTCATTCTTTTCTGCGGCGCAGGCTGGCGCAGTGCGCTGGCCACCAAGACCCTGCAGGACATGGGCATGACCAATGTGGCCCACATCGACGGCGGTTACGCCGAATGGGTCAAGCAGGGCGCGCCCACCGAAACGCTGGAAGAACGCAAAACCCGGACAAGCGGTAGCGGTTGATGCCGCAGCCAATGCCGACCCAACCATGTCCGTGCGGCCACCTCGGGCCGTCCAGTAAGCCACTGGCGTTTGGCAACTGCTGCGGCCGCTTCATTGATAACTTCGACACCGCGCCGGCGCCTGATGCCGAAGCGCTCATGCGCTCACGCTACGCCGCCTTTGTGCTGGAACGCGCCGACTACCTGCTCGCCACCTGGCACACCAGCCACCGCCCCGCCACCGTCGAGTTTGAACCCGGCGTGAAATGGTTGGGCCTGGAAGTGCGGCAACACCGGCAGCTGGACGATACCCACGCCGAGGTCGAATTTGTTGCCCGCCAGAAAAGCCCGGGTCATCCGGCTGTGCGATTGCAGGAGCGCAGCCGCTTCGTGCACGTGGCAGGTCGTTGGCACTATGTGGACGGTGATCAGCTGTGATCATTGGGCGATACAAAATGAGGTCAGCGAAACCGTTCAGGCGGGCCAGGCTGTCATCCCGGCCAGAGCCTGCCCCGGACTCGATCCGGGGAGCCGGGATCCATCGCTGTGCCAGCTGCGGCTCTGCTGTCGCACAGCCAGGGGAAAATATGATAGAAATAGGCCTACAGCCCTTGTCTGGTGGGCGCAGACAGCTATCAAATTAGCAGTAGAAAGATTCCCCTTGTCGAAATTCGATGCAGTGTTGTTTGACTGTGATGGCGTGCTGGTGGACAGCGAGCCCATCACCAATGGCGTGTTGCGCGACATGCTGGAAGAGGCCGGCTGGAAGCTCAGCAGCGCCGAATGCATGCGCCTGTTTATTGGCAAGGCCGTCAAGGACGAAGCCGCCCTGATTCAAGAAAAAACCGGGCGCCCACTGACTGAAGAATGGCTGGCCGAGTTTCGCGGCCGGCGCAACGAAGGGCTGGTCGAAGGCCTGCTGCCGATTCGGGGCGCCCTTGAAGCTGTGGCGCAGATCCACACGCTGTACCAGGGCCGCATTGCCTGCGCCTCAGGCGCCGACCGCTTCAAGGTGGAGCTGCAGTTGGAAAAGTGCGGGCTCATGCCTTACTTCCAGGGCCGGATTTTCAGCGGTCACGAAATGCCACGCTCCAAACCCGCGCCGGATGTTTACCTGGCTGCTGCC
>JBKJZS010000148.1:0-3382 GCA_046714915.1 Polaromonas sp.
GCACACCAGGCGCTGCGCAGGTGAAGCTGACGTATGCCGAAATCCCGTGAGTCCTTCCCGTGCTTATCCGGGATGGTGCCGGGAAGGCGTTGGTCAGCGGCTTCGGGACTTCATCGCCCACTCGGCCCCCGAGTCCGGCTGCACATGGGTGAAGGCCGTCCCAAGCGGGTTGAGCGCTGTGGAGTTGCAGGCGTCGCGCAGGCGTCAGCGCCTCGTCGTTAAACCTGCGGCTTTAGTGCAAACCCGGTGGCTGCTGCCCATCGTCTGGCCCAAAATGAGTTTCCGTATCTGGAGAAGCCATGTCCGACGCCAAGCACCCCGCTCATTTGTCCCGCCGCCGTTTTAACCTGGCCATCACGGCCGGTGCCGCCACTGTCAGTGCACCCCTCTTCGCCCAGCCGGCCTGGCCGAACAAACCGATTCGCATCATCGTGCCCTACACCCCGGGCGGCTTCACCGACCAGATGGCGCGCATTGTGCAAGTGGGCCTGCAAAACCGGTTGCAGCAGACCATCACCGTTGATAACAAGCCCGGTGCCAATAGCATCATCGGTGTGGATATGCTGGCCAAGGCGCCGGCCGATGGCAGCACCTTTGCAGTGGTCATCGCTGCTTATGCGGCCAACACCACGCTGTACCCGAAGCTGCCTTACGATCCGCGCAGGGATTTAACCGGTGTCTCGCTGATGGGCGTGTCGCCATTGCTGGCCGCCGTCAACAACGACGCGCCCTTTAAAACCGCGACACAGCTGATTGACTATGCACGGGCCAATCCCGGAAAGGTCAGTTTCGGCTCCTCCGGTAATGGCTCGGCCGCGCATCTGACCAGCGAGCTGCTCAAGTCCATCACCAAAACCTACATGGTGCACATTCCCTACCGCGGCGCGGTACCGGCCCTGACGGACTTGATGGGTGGGCAGATTCAGCTGTTTTTTGACGCCGCCACGGGGCTGATCAGCCAGGGTAAGGCCGGCAAAGTACGCCTGATCGGCGTTGCCAGCGACCGCCGCCTGCCGGCCGTGCCCGATGTGCCAACTTTCATCGAGCAGGGATTTTCCGGTTTTACCGGCAGCACCTGGGCCGGCATGCTGGCGCCAAGCGCGACTCCCAAAGATATCGTCAAGCGCATGTCCGACGAAGTGACCCGCATCATCCGCAGCGATGAAACCCGGGCCCGGCTGGACGCCATGGGCGTCTTTGCCGCCGGCGGGACGCCGGAAGAGTTTGACGCATTTATTGTTGTGGAAACGTCCAAGTGGGCCAAGGTGATCAAGGACGCCGGCGTAAAGGCCGACTGAGCCGCTCGGTGCCGCGCGATCGCTTGCAAGGAGAAAAGAGGGCGAGCGCGCGGTCAGTATGCAACACCGTCCCGGCCAGTCGGCCCGGCCCGGATGAGGGTTTATTCGCGGGAGCGTTCGGCTGCTGGCGCGCCGTGGACGCGGCGTGCGCCGTCGAATCGGTGCGCCCAGTACGCAATGCCCATGCTTTCGACCCGCACTTCGGCACCCGGTTTGGGGGAATGGATGAATTTACCGTCGCCGACATAAATGCCGACGTGACTGAACGCCCGCTTCAGGGTGTTGAAAAACACCAGATCGCCCGGTTGCAAGTCTTGTTTGTCGATGTTCTCGGTGGCGGCTGCCTGCTGCTCGGCGCGGCGCGGCAGGATCAGGCCGACGCTTTGTTCGTAGATGGCGCGTACAAAACCGCTGCAATCAAAACCGGCTTCTGCCGAATTGCCGCCACGCATGTACGGAACGCCAAGAAAACCCATGGCGGTGATGACCAGCTCGGATGCCTTGCTGCCCACCGAGTGACGAACCTGCGCAATTTTGTTCAGCAGGCCTTTGTCAGTCAGAAACTTGTCCATCTCGTCACCGGACTGGCCCGGGGTTGCCTGCGCATTGGCGGCAAGCAGGAGGCAGGTAACAAGCAGGGTTAGGCGCATGGCCGCTAGATTACTTGAAGGACCAGTCCTGCGTCAAGGTAAAGTTTTTTCTAGGTTACCTCCTTAAGCCTTTGATTTGTAATGATTTAAAACAAATCAACTTCATCGGAGTAAAACGCGCTTCTTCTGAAAAGCCCGTAAGGCTCACTCTGGCAGAGTGGCGATGGCATATTGGCGGCTTGTCACTGCGCAGCCGTTGACACTCGCCGCCCCCGTGCTCTTTTTGCTTTTTTATCAGGGATCAACCATGCCTCATGCCCTTATTTTTCGTGCACAGGCAGCTATTGTTTTAATAGCTATTTTCAGTGTTGTCGCTGCGGCCGACGCGCAGGCGCAAACGCTACGCCCTGAAGTTGTCGCTACCGGTTTGCAAAACCCCTGGGCGCTGACTTTTTTGCCGCAAGGCCGTTTCCTGGTGACGGAACGACCAGGCCGAATGCGCGTGGTCGAGGCCGATGGCGAACTGGGCGCGCCCCTGTCCGGTCTGCCGGCGATTGACGCCGGCGGGCAGGGCGGTTTGCTGGACGTGGTGACGGACTCCGACTTTGCCGCCAACCGCCGGCTCTACTTCTGCTTTTCCGAAGCTGCGACCTCGGGCGGTGGCAACAGCACGGCGCTGGCGCGCGCCACACTGGCCCTGGACAGGAGCAAACTGGAGGACGTTCAGGTAATTTTCAGTCAGAAACCCAAGTTTTCCAGCAGCGCGCATTTTGGTTGCCGCATCGTCGAAGGGCGCAAGGACGGCAAGTCCGATGGAACGCTGTTTTTGACGTTGGGTGATCGTTACTCGCGCATGCAGGACGCGCAAAAGCTCGACAACCACCATGGCAAGGTGATCCGTATCGGCAAAGACGGTGCTATTCCCAGGGACAACCCATTCGTAGGCCGGGCCGGAGCATTGCCCGAAATCTGGAGCTACGGACACCGCAATATGCAGGGTGCCACACTGTCGCCCGACGGCACTTACTGGACCCACGAGCATGGCCCGCAGGGCGGCGACGAAATCAACCTGCCCCAGCCAGGCCGCAACTATGGGTGGCCAGTCGTCACTTTTGGCGAAAACTACGGCGGCGGCAAACTGGGCGAGGGACTTTCGGCCAAGGCCGGCATGGAGCAGCCGCTGCACTACTGGGTGCCCTCGATCGCTCCCTCGGGCATGGCCTTTTTGACGAGCAACAGGTACGGCAAAGCCTGGCAGGGCAACCTCTTTGTCGGGTCGCTGAAGTTCGCCTACCTCAATCGCATCGAGCTGAGCGAGCCTTTCAAAGGCAAGGTCGTGCGCGAGCACAAGCTGCTGGACGCCGGCGAACGAATTCGCGATGTGCGCCAAGGACCGGACGGCCTGTTGTATGTACTGACCGACAGCCCGCGGGGACGCCTGCTGCGCCTGCAGCCCCTGTAAAAAGCGGGCCAGGGGGAGACGGCTGTCCTGGG
>JBKJZS010000149.1:0-3459 GCA_046714915.1 Polaromonas sp.
GCGTGGGGGCCAGCAAACGCAGCGAAGGGCCGCCCCAAGCAAGTTCAGCCCCCTCGGGGGGCAGCGCAGCACACGCAGTGACCAGCGTGGGGGCCAGCAAACGCAGCGAAGGGCCGCCCCAAGCAAGTTCAGCCCCCTCGGGGGGCAGCGTAGTACGCGAAGCGACAAGCGTGGGGGCCAGCGAACGCAGCGAAGGGCCGCCCCGAGCAAGTTCAGCCCCCTCGGGGGGCAGCGTAGTACGCGAAGCGACAAGCGTGGGGGCCACATTCCGCATCGGCGAGGGCTGGGACACCCACGCGCTGGTGCCGGGCCGGCCGCTCATCATCGGCGGTGTGACGGTTCCGCACAGCGCCGGCTTACTCGGGCATTCGGACGCCGATGTGCTGATCCACGCCATCATCGACGCCTTGCTCGGCGCGGCCGGGCTGGGTGACATTGGCGGACATTTTCCGGACACCGATAGGCGTTTCCACGGAGCAGACTCTGTGGCCCTGCTGGGCGAGACCAGCCGCCTGCTGGCCGATCGGCAACTGCGCATCGGCAACATTGACAGCACCGTGATTGCCCAGGCGCCCAAGCTGGCAAGCCATATTCCGGCGATGCGCCAGCGCATTGCCCAGACCCTGGGGCTGGACGTCGGGCAGGTCAATGTGAAAGCCAAAACCGCCGAAAAGCTGGGGCCGGTGGGGCAGGGTTTGAGCATTGAGGCGCGGGCCATTGCGCTATTGTTTTAGTAGCTGCTTGCGCCCGTTTCGTAAGGGTTGGAGTCCGATTTGGCGGGATATTCTGAGTCAAATGCTGTGCCAGGCGTGCCATGCTCAGCCAAGCCCCTTTGGTTATTGACTGTCATCCTGGACTCGATCCGGGATCCATGTCGCAGGGGCCGCCGGCGCTGGCTCAGGTGAGATGAATTGCGGATCAAGTCCGCCAAGACAAACCAGAACGCTAACCCCACCGCCTTCGGTCGTGCAATTTTTCCGACGGGCCGCCCCTGGGGAAATTAGCCCCCAGAGGCGTGGCGGCTACATCAACCCCGCCGCAGCTTGATGTGGGCAGCCAGTCCGCCCGAGTCGGTGTTGGCCAGGGAAAACACGCCACCCATGCGATGCATGGTTTTTTCCACGATCGCCAGGCCCAAGCCAGCCCCGGTAGCGGCGGTGCGGGCGGCGTCGCCCCGGAAAAAAGGCTTGGTCAGATTGACCAGCGCCTGCGGCGCGACCCCTGTGCCATGGTCACGGACCTTGATCAAGACCCACTGGTCGCGTTCCTTGGCGGTGATATCAACCACCGCAGTGCCGCTTCCCGGTGTTTTTCCATACCGCCGCGCATTTTCCAGCAGGTTCGCGATTACGCGGGACAGCTCCACCTCGTCGGCCAGCACCACGATAGGACCTGACAGGTTCACATTGACGCGCATGTCGGCGTATTCGGCTACCGCATAGACGGCCGCATCGACGATGGTGTTGAGCGACAGCGGCGTCAGCTGCGGCGGGTCGGGTCGTGCGTAGTCGAGGAATTTGTCGATGATGGCGTCAAGCTGGGTGATGTCAGCGGCCATGTGGGCGCGGGCCTCTGGATCGGCTACGCTCATCTCGGTTTCCAGGCGCAGCCGCGCCAGCGGCGTGCGCAGGTCGTGCGAAATGCCGGCCAGCATGATGACCCGGTCTTCTTCAATTTTGGAGAGCTGCTCGGCCATGCGGTTAAAGCCGATGTTGACCTCGCGGATTTCGCTGGTCGACACTTGTTCATCGAGCAGGCTGGCGTCAAAGTCGCCGTCACGCATGCGGCTGGCCGCAAACGACAGCTGCTTGAGCGGGCGGTTAATCAGACGCGCGATCAGCGCCGCACCAACCAGCGACAAAATCGCCGCAGTAATCAGCCAGATCAGCCAGGTGCCCCCCTGCACCGCGCCCAGGCGCGACGGGTCGGTCAGCAGCCAGTAGGAATCACCGTCGATGGTAAAGCCCACCCACAGGCCCGGCACGCCATTGACAGACTTGGCCACCACCGTGCCTTCGCCCATGCGTGCCGTCAGCTCGTCACCGATGCGCTCGCTGAAAGGGTCGTTGACAAACAGCTCGTATTTGTCGCGGGGCTCGCGCGGCGAGATGCGCACACCCTCTTCATCGGCCAGTGTCTTGATCAGAAATACCCGGGTGATGGAGTCCGAGTATTTCAGCGCGGCGCGGCTCAAATTGACCAGCGAGGCGAGCTGCTGGGCGCTTTGTACGGCGCGCGGTTCGAATTCCAGTGCCCGGAAGGTTTGGAGCCAGGCAACAATAGAGCCGATCAGCAGCAGCGCCAGAAAGAAAAAGGTGCGCCAGAACAGGCTTAAGCCGACGCGCGGGCGCATTTCCAGCGGGGCCGGCGCTGTGTCCAGGGGGGTGGGGCTGGTGCCTTGCATGCAAATGTGGTTCGGGAGGCCGGCGGGGTGGCGCTTCAGCAAGCTGGGAGATGCCGAAGCTGGGGCTGGGTCCGCCGGCAAGGCGCGCTAGTTCGTTCCGTCCGGCACGAACACATAACCGATGCCCCAGACGGTCTGGATGTAGCGGGGCACTGCTGCGTCCGTCTCAATGAGTTTGCGCAGGCGTGACACCTGAACGTCGAGGCTGCGGTCAAAGGGCTCAAACTCGCGGCCGCGGGCCAGTTGCGCCAGCTTTTCGCGGGACAGGGGCTGGCGCGGATGCCGCACCAGCGTTTTGAGCATGGCAAATTCGCCGGTGGTCAGCGGCAATTCTTCCCCATTTTTCTGCAACGTGCGCAGCCCCATGTCAAAGGTAAAGGGTCCAAAGGTGACGACTTCCTGCTCGCTGGAAGGCGCGCCCGGCACTTCGGCGGCTGGGCGGCGGCGCAGCACCGCATGAATGCGCGCCAGCAGCTCCCTGGGATTGAAGGGTTTGGCCAGATAGTCGTCTGCGCCGACTTCCAGGCCGACGATGCGGTCCACGTCTTCGCCCTTGGCGGTCAGCATGATGATGGGGGTGCGGTCGTTGGCGGCGCGCAGGCGGCGACAAATGGACAGGCCGTCTTCACCGGGCATCATCAGATCCAGCACGATCAGGTCGACCGCGTCACGCATCATGATGCGATTCAGGGCCTTGCTGTCTTCAGCCAGGATGACTTCAAAGCCTTCTTGCGCCAGGTAGCGCCGAAGCAGGTCGCGGATGCGGGCATCGTCGTCAAGTATCAGGATCTTGTCGGCGCGAGATGTGTTGCTAGCTTGTGTCATAAGACCATCGTAATTTGTAACAGAGCAATTTTGCGGGCTAAAAACGCCGGTTTGCAGATTTTTGGGGGCGCTTTGACACACTGTTACAGATATTTCTGGTCTAAGCAAGTGCCACATCATCGGTGTCACATCATCGGGATGCAAGCGAGGGCCTAAGCTAGCCATGTTTTCCAGAATCGTCGGAGGCCGCCGCAGGCACCACCAAGGCAGCATGCCCGGCACAGGTACAG
>JBKJZS010000150.1:0-3331 GCA_046714915.1 Polaromonas sp.
AGTTTTTGAAGGCTTGAGTTGTGATGGCTACTGTTCGAGAGAAAGATTCACCGTTTTGAGGAGATTTGTAATGGCAAATAAAAAACCAACTGAAAAGAACCGCGTTCTGGATGAGATGATGGAGATGGCGCAGGCACTGCAAGGGCACGAACTTATCTCCAAACAAGACATGGCCAAAATGAAGCTCATCTGCCAGCGTCCACCCGAATACACCGCCGAAAAGGTCACGGCCATTCGAGTGGGAAGGGCAAAGGTCAGCCAATCGGTGCTGGCGTCCATCTTGAACGTGAGCGTTTCCGCCGTTCAAAAGTGGGAGTCACCCCGTTCAGGCAAGCACCCCAGTGGCGCTGCGGCCAAACTGCTTCAGCTCATTGACAAAAAGGGCCTGGAATCCATCGTTGCTTGAAGAGGGGCGCGTTGCGCTCAACGCAAACCCGGCCCCGCTTCCCGCGAGCGAAAAGCAGGACAATAAGCCCATGACGCTTACCGAACTCAAATACATCGTCGCCGTCGCCCGCGAAAAACATTTTGGCAAGGGCGCCGAGGCCTGCCATGTGTCGCAGCCGACGCTGAGTGTGGCGATCAAGAAGCTGGAAGAAGAGCTGCAGGTGAAGCTGTTTGAGCGCAACGCTAACGAAATTACCGTGACGCCATTGGGCGAAGAAATCGTGCGCCAGGCGCAAAGCGTTCTGGAGCAGGCCGATAACATCCGCGAGATCGCCAAGCGCGGCAAAGACCCGTTGGCCGGCGCCTTGCGCCTGGGCGTGATTTATACAATAGGCCCATACCTGCTGCCCGACCTGGTGCGCCAGGCGATTGCGAGCATCCCGCAAATGCCCCTGATGCTGCAGGAAAACTTCACCGTCAAATTGCTTGAAGAGCTGCGCACCGGCGAGATTGATTGTGCGATTCTGGCCGAGCCTTTCCCCGACACCAACCTGGCGATTGCGCCCCTCTACGACGAACCGTTCATGGCTGCCGTGCCCAGCGCCCACCCGCTGGCCGCGCGCAGCAGCATCACCGCCGAGGAGTTGAAAAAAGAGACCATGCTGCTGCTCGGTAACGGCCATTGTTTCCGCGACCATGTGCTGGAGGTTTGCCCCGAATTCGCGCGCTTTTCCAGCAATGCCGAGGGCATCCGCAGGAGTTTTGAAGGCTCATCTCTGGAGACCATCAAACACATGGTGGCCGCCGGCATGGGTGTCACGCTGGTACCGCGTTTGAGCGTGCCCAAAGACGCCGTGCCGCCCAAACTTCCCGCCAAAGCCGCGGCCAAAACCTCTGCCAAAGCCCGCGGCAAGGGATCGGCCGAATTGCCCTCGTACATTAAGTACCTGTCGTTTGAAGGCCATGTTCCGACGCGCCGCGTGGTGCTGGCCTGGCGCCGCAGCTTCACCCGTTATGAAGCAATCGCCGCGCTGCGTAATGCGATTTATGCCTGTGAGCTGCCGGGCGTGGCGCGGCTGTCCTGAACGCGCTGGAGCGCGGTGATTTTCACGCTGGCTATCGAGGCGATACAGTCTGCCTGTTGTCCTGAGCTCGCTAATTGCATAGAGTGAAATGAAATTTTTTTCAAAGGAAATCTCATGGTCAAAAAAACCGCACCTGAAGTCTTCGCCGCCTCTACCAGTCGCGCCGGCGTGCCGCCCATCAACATTGGGATCGGTGAAAAAGACCGTGCCGCCATCGTCCAAGGATTGAGCCGTTTGCTGGCCGATACCTACACGCTGTACCTGACCACGCACAATTTTCACTGGAACGTGACCGGGCCGATGTTCAACACGTTGCACGCCATGTTTATGACGCAGTACACCGAGTTGTGGACGGCGGTGGACCCAGTCGCCGAACGTATCCGTTCGCTGGGCCACCCGGCGCCGGGCTCCTACGCGCAGTTCAGCAAGCTCGCCTCGGTCCCTGATGCGCCCACGACGCCGCCGAAAGCACTTGAAATGGTGCGCATCCTGGTTCAGGGTCACGAAGCCGTTGCCCGCACAGCCCGCGAGCTGTTCCCGCTCGCCGACAAGGCCAGCGATGAGCCCACGGCCGACTTGCTGACGCAGCGCCTGAGCGTTCACGAGCAGACAGCCTGGATGCTGCGCTCACTTCTTGAAGAATAAGTTAGCGCTCTATTTGCAGCTGATCCGCTGGGACCGCCCGGCAGGCTGGTTGCTGCTGCTGTGGCCCACGCTGTCGGCGCTCTGGGTTGCGGCGCACGGTTTTCCCGGCTGGCATTTGCTGATGGTGTTCACCTTGGGCACCATCCTGATGCGCAGCGCCGGTTGTTGCCTCAACGATGTGGCGGACCGCGACTTTGACCGCCACGTCAAGCGCACCGCGCAACGGCCGGTGACGCGTGGCGCGGTGTCCGTCAAGGAGGCGCTGTTGCTGGGTGCGGTGCTGGCGCTGCTGGCTTTCGGTCTGGTGCTCACCACCAATGCGACGACGATTGCCTGGTCGTTCGCTGCGCTGGCCGTGACGCTGGTCTATCCCTATGCCAAGCGTTTTGTGTCCATGCCGCAGGCGGTCCTGGGCGTGGCTTTCAGCTTCGGTATTCCGATGGCTTTTGCCGCCGTGCAGTCGCGCGTGCCGGCGTTGGCCTGGCTGCTGCTGCTGGGCAACCTGTTCTGGGTGATTGCCTACGACACCGAATACGCGATGGTCGACCGCGACGATGACTTGAAGATCGGCATGAAAACCTCGGCCATCACGCTCGGCCGTTTTGATGTGGCGGGCGTCATGGCGAGCTATCTGATTTATCTGTCAATCTGGGCATGGGCCCTGATGGATACGCCGCAGCCGGTTATTTATTTAATAGCAATTGCGGCGGCGCTGGGGCAGGCACTGTGGCACGGCTGGCTGATCCGCAACCGCGAGCGCGACGGCTGCTTCAAGGCCTTCCGCCTGAACCACTGGCTGGGTTTCACGGTGTTTGCCGTCATTGCGCTGTCGTATGCGCTGGCCGGTGCCTGACCGTCAGGGCAGCGATTCTGCTATAAAAACAGTAGCTTCTTGCGCCCGTGGGATATGGGATAGAACCTGTTTTTGTTCAAATTTTCAGGCAGCGCCAAACTCATCGCCGAGTTCCGCGGCGCGCTGCCTCGCGGCGAGCATCGCCCGGACAAACAGGTTTTTTATGTCGTCCTGCTCCATTGAACTCAGGGCCGCATAGGTGGTGCCTCCTTTGGAGGTAACCCGGGCACGCAGCACCTCGGGGGCTTCGCCGGAAATACGCGCCAACTCTGAAGCGCCGACAAAGGTCCCGAGCGCCAGGGTGTGCGCCTGCGCCGGCGTCAAGCCCATCTGCACGCCGGCCTGCTCCATCGCTTCAATG
>JBKJZS010000151.1:0-13781 GCA_046714915.1 Polaromonas sp.
TTTCGCCGGAGGCCGTGGAGGTGGCGCTCGAGCCGGAGTACTGGTTACTGTTAGAGTTTTCCATGGTGGATTCCTTCAAAAATAAGTGCCAATAAGAATGAGAGCCTGCGGCGCCAGACGCATGGCCTGGACGCAGGTTTCACTTTTAGGCAGGAAGCAGGTCCCGGGTGTGCGCCAAGGGATGGCCTGCCTGTAGGACAAGAGAGTTAGTGTGGGACTCGGTTGCCTAGTCGCCACCGACAACAGCGTCCTGGTGACCAGGGCGGCGTTGCAAATTCTCGCCAGGGCCTCCAGCTGCTGTGGTTGGCGCCTTGCCCTGGGCACAATTCACCACACCGGGGTGTTGCGCTACTTCCGGCTTGCCGTACTAATTAAACAAGCCCGGCGTGCCCCGCATGGCACCTTCGATAATCAACAGCCTGAGCTTGGTTCTGACGCCACCGCTGGCTGAAAAACCGCCCGGCTTGTCCCCAGCCGCCAGCACGCGGTGGCAGGGCACTACGGGCGCAAACGGGTTGCGTCCCAAGGCCTGCCCCACCGCGCGGGCGGCGCCGGGCTCGCCCAGCCGTGCGGCCACCTCGCCATAGGTCAGCGTCTGGCCGGGCACAATGCCGCGCACCACCGCATACACACGCTGGGCAAAGGCCGGCACACCCCGCATGTCGAGCGCCAAGGCGCTCAAATCGTGCGCTTCACCGCGCAGCATCGCCGCAATGCCTTCGATCGCGGCCTGCACCTGCGCGGGTGGTGCTGCTTCGTGCGCGCCGGGAAAGCGCCGGCAGATGCGTTGTTGCGTTTGTCGCGCATCGGCCTGCGGCAGCTGCACGCCCCGGACACCCGCTTCGCCCCAGGCAATGCCGCAGTGGCCAATCGCTGTGTCAAACAGCGTGATACAGGGGGAGGAGGCATTTGTCATCGTGACCTGGATCGTAATTCAGTGCTTGATCGAACGCTACCGCCGACCGGCGTGGCATTTTATTTTTACTTTTTGATTTCCGCTATTAAATTTATAGCTTAGTGCGCCCATCCGATGAGGGCGAGAGCCAGAAATGACCCTGAAACACCCGTCTCTCCGGTGGATTTTGGGCGGCAGGCGCTCTCGCCGCGGCCGCCCCGGTGTCAGCCTGCACTGACATCAGGACAGAGGATTTTCCTAAGCGCTGCGTGTAGCGTCGAGTGCAGCATGGCGCTCTAACCGGAGCACACCATGACCCACTTATTAGCCAGCAATCTCGGGCGCCCGCTTCCAGTCAGCCCGGACGAAACCGCCGGGCTGGAAAACAGCGACGACCTGCCGCTTTGGCCGGAAGAAGACATGTCGGTCATTCCGGACGAAGAACGTGTCATCGACGTGCCGTCCTGAGCGCTCCGGCCCGCTCAGCCGACGTCGCGCTTGAGGCGGATTTCTTCGAGCTTCACGGAACCGACGGCCACGGTTTTCAGCGAAGTCATCTCGCGCTTGAAGCCGGCGAGTTCGTGGAAACGCAAACCACGTTCATTGCGTAACGGCACCCAGACGGTGACTTTGGTGCAGCCTTCTTCTTTCAGGCCATCGTTGGCGGCGTCCCACAGAGCGACGCCGGCGCCTTTGTCCCAATGCGCCGGGTCCACATAAATAGCCCAGATTTCACCGGTGGTTGACGGCGTGCCCTTGTCGCGTGAACGGTCAAACCCGATAAAGCCGACGACCTGCTCGCTTTCGGTGACCACACATACCTGGGGCTCCATGAACTGGATGGCATCACGCCAGAACTGCTCGCGCTTGTCGGCCGATAGAACGTTCAACTGCTCGTCGGGAACCAGGCCCTGGTAGGCGACCCGTGAAGAATTGACGTGAATTTCGGCAATGGCTTTGGCATCGCGCACGGTGGCAGGGCGAACTTGGTAGCTGGACATGAAAAAATCGTGGGTGGAAGTTAGTGGGGAATTGGTCGGGAGGACGAGAATTGTCGCGCAAATCTCGCCCCCCGCCCTCTGCGCAGCCCCAGAACCCCGACGACAGCGGTGGCTGAAGCTTTGGGTGGGTTAAATCAAGCGCTCTATGGAGAAACAGGACAGGTACATCTTGCCTTGCGTTGCACACCCGACGTCTGACGTAGTCCAGCCAGGGTTCTGATTGTTTGCAGTCTGGCCCGTGAAGGCAGGCACGTTCTTAAGAAAAATAGCCATTTAACCCAATAGATTCTTGCGTTATTAGCTATGTTTTTAATAGCAAGTACGCGCAGGGCACCTTGCTGCATGGCCGAAAGCCACATAAAGCGGGCAGCGCGTAGTGCTTTGTCAAACAATTGTGCAAGGATGGACAGATGGATTCTTCGCACCCTATTGCCGATGCCTACCGTTTTTCCCGCACCCAGGACGCCGCCGCGACCTTTGCCGAGCACGAAGAGTTCAAAACGATTCTGCTGGCCGGCGCTGCGCACTTTGATGTGGACACCGTGGGCGAAGTACACACCACCGGCCCCTCATTTCCGCTCTACACCGCCAGTATCGGCTCACGCGACCCCCAGGCGCCGGCGGTCGGTTTTTTCGGCGGCATTCACGGGCTGGAACGCATCGGTACACAGCTGATCCTGCACTACATGCGTGCCCTGCTGTTCAGGCTCGAGTGGGACGAGCTGCTGCACCAGAAACTCAGGAAGGTGCGGCTGGTATTCATGCCCATCGTCAACCCGGGCGGCATGTGGGCGCACAAACGCGCCAATCCCCGGGGGGTGGACCTGATGCGCAACGCGCCGCAAAGGGCCGAGCGGCGCGTCCCCTTCCTGGCCGGCGGGCAAACCTTGAGCCCGCTGCTGCCGTGGTACTGCGGCCGGCCGGGCGCCGCGATGGAAACCGAAAGCGCGGCCGTGCTGCAGGTCGTGCGGGAGCAGCTGGCCCGCCGGCCTTTCAGCCTGGCGCTGGACTGCCATTCGGGCTACGGCTTTAACGACAGCCTCTGGTTTCCGTACGCCAAAACGCGCCGGCTGATGGCCCACCTGCCCGAAATGTTTGCGCTCAAGACCATGCTGGAGCAATCGCATCCGCACCATGATTACAGCTTTGAGCCGCAGAGCAACCAGTACCTGCTGCACGGCGACCTGTGGGACCACGCCTACGACCACACGCCGGCAGGCCATGTGTTTTTGCCGATGACGCTGGAGCTTGGCTCGTGGTTGTGGATACGCAAAAATCCAAGGCAGCTTTTTTCGCGGCACGGCATCTTCAACCCGATCAAGGCGCACCGCATCAAGCGCGTGTTACGCCGCCACGCCGACCTTCTGGATTTCCTGACCCTGGCCGCATTTGCAGCCCCGCGCTGGTTACCAGCGGCCGAGCGCCGCGCCGAGTTGCTGCGGCTGGCCACGGCGCACTGGCGGCCCAGGCGGGCGCTGTGACCTGGGTGCTTTTAAGAGGCCTCACGCGGGAGGCGCGCCATTGGGGGAAGTTGCCGCAGCAGCTCGCTCAAACCCTCCCGACTGCGGCGTCGATCCCGGGCGCCGGCAGCGAACAGATCGTGGCACTGGACCTGCCGGGCAATGGGGAATTTTTCGGGCAGGATTCACCGCGCTCAGTACGCGGCATGGTGGACTTTGCGCGCCGGCAGTTGGCGTCCAGGGGTTTCAAGCCGCCCTACAACTTTGTGGCCATGTCGCTGGGCGGTATGGTGGCTACAGACTGGGCGCAGCAATATCCGCGCGAAGTGGCGCGGCTGGTGCTGATCAACACCAGCATGCGGCCCTTCAGCGGCCTGGTCGAGCGCCTGCGTCCCGGCAATTGGTGCCCGCTGGCGCTGCTGGCCGTGCGCTGGTCCGATGCCGACTATGCAGAGCGTGTTATCCATCGACTCACTTGCCAGCGCATCGCTGCGCGCGATGAGGATGTGGCGGCGTGGGTGCGCATTCGAAAAAGTGCGCCCGTGAGCCTGGCCAGCGCCAGTCGCCAGCTTTGGGCCGCTGCACGCTTTTCCGGCGCGGCAGAGCGGCCGCGTTGTCCCACATTGGTGCTGTCCTCGGCCGCCGACCAGTTGGTACAGCCGCTGTGTTCTGCCCGCCTGGCCCGAGCATGGCGTGCAGAGCACCATGAGCACCCCTGGGCCGGTCACGACCTGCCGCACGACGACGCGGGATGGGCCTGCGAACGCATTGCGGACTGGCTTGTAACAGCCTGAGCTTGCTATTTTTTTCATAGTCATCCGCCCCTGTCAATGAAAGAGAATCGGCCATTTTTCTCAAATACCGGCGTGCTTATCCTCAGACTGAAGCGGGGCTTCGCCAGCGACGCTGCAGCAAAGACCTGCCTCCTGCAAAATCCACTGTGCCGCCCAAAACCACACACAGGAACGGGGCCCGCCTTTTGCCATCCGCCCGCACGCCAAGTCCGCGCGGCGCCGTTTTGTAAGGCATGATTTCTCATGGTAATGCCCCTCTTTGTTTCGCTGGCACGCCGGTTCGCAGCATTTGCCGTCATGGCCTGCGGCCTGTCGCTGGAAATGGCCGGCACGGCCGCAGCCGCCGCACCGTTTGAGGACAGCATCGCCCAGCGCACCCTGGCCTGCACCGCCTGCCATGGGCCACAGGGCCGGGCGGCGCCCGGCGGCTACTACCCGCGTCTGGCGGGAAAGCCGGCGGGCTACCTCTACAACCAGTTGCTGAATTTTCGCGATGGGCGCCGTCACTACGGCCTCATGACCCAGTTGGTCGATCCGTTGAGCGACGCTTATCTGCTGGAAATTGCACAGTATTTTTCGCGACTGGACGTGCCCTACCCTGCGCCATTGCCCAGCCGGGCGTCCACCGAGGTGTTGCGAAAAGGCCAGCGCCTCGTGCTGCAAGGCGACGCCGCGCGGCAGATTCCGGCCTGCGTGCAATGCCACGGCCAGGCCATGACCGGCGTGGCGCCCAGTATTCCCGGGCTCCTGGGCTTGCCGCGCGACTATCTCAACTCGCAGCTGGGCGCCTGGAAGACCGGACAGCGACGCGCCCATGCCCCGGACTGCATGGCGCAGATCGTTGCGAAAATGAACACTGACGACATCAGCGCTGCGGCCAGCTGGCTGGCCGCGCAACCCCTGCCGGCCAGCAGTCAACCGGCCACCGCCCTTCCCGCCGCGCAAGCGGGCCAGGTGCCCCTGCGTTGCGGCAGCGCACCCCCCGCACAACCAGGCGTTCCATGATGAGAGGACTCGGCAAGCTGACGACATGGGTGCTCGCCAGCGCCGCAGTGCTGGCCGCGCTGGCCGTCATCGTCTGGCAGCTGAACGTCCGGGACGAACCCGATGTCACCACGCCTGTCGCCGCAGCGGCCCCATCGCCCGCCTTGACAGCGCGCGGCGCCTACCTGGCACGGGCCGGCAACTGCATGGGCTGCCACACCGCCCGCGGCGGTCAGCCATACGCCGGCGGGCGCGGCATAGCAACGCCCTTCGGCACGGTGTTTTCCAGCAACCTGACGCCCGATGAGCGCGAAGGTATCGGCAGCTGGTCGGCCACCGAGTTCTGGCGCGCGATGCACAACGGCCGCTCCAGAGACGGGCGCCTGCTGTATCCGGCCTTTCCCTACACCAATTACACCGAGGTCAGCCGCGAGGACTCGGACGCGCTCTACGCCTATCTGCACAGCCTGCCGCCGGCCCCGCAGCCCAACACCGCCCACACCTTGCGCTGGCCCTTCAGCACGCAGGCCGCGCTGGCCGTGTGGCGCGCGTTGTACTTCAGTCCCGGCCCTCATGCGCCCGACGCGAAACAGACGGCGCAGTGGAACCGTGGCGCCTACCTGGTGCGCGGACTGGGTCATTGCAGCGCCTGCCACAGCGCACGCAATGCATTGGGAGCCACCAGTGCCACGCTGGACCTGGCCGGTGGCCTGATTCCGATGCAAAACTGGTATGCGCCCGCGCTCACCTCGCAAGCCGAAGCCAGCGTCGCCGACTGGGAGCCAC
Source organism: Polaromonas sp. (assembly GCA_046714915.1). Classification (GTDB taxonomy): domain Bacteria; phylum Pseudomonadota; class Gammaproteobacteria; order Burkholderiales; family Burkholderiaceae_C; genus Polaromonas. The sequence goes on from JBKJZS010000151.1 coordinate 5,921, forward strand.
AGCACATCGTGGACCTGCTAAAAACCGGGGTGTCGGCGCGCGGCTCGGTGCTGGGGCCAATGGCTGAAGTGGTGCTGCACAGCACGCAACACCTGAGCGACGAGGACCTGAAGGCGATGGCGACATTTTTGAAAACCCTGCCGCAACGGCCCGTGGCTGATGCCGCACCGGCACCGCCCGGCGACACATTCGCTGCCCGGGCTGGCGCCAAACTTTATGAACAACATTGTGTGCAGTGCCATGGCGCTCAGGGTCAGGGCATACCCGGCGCTTACCCGCCACTGGCCGGCAACCGCGCTGTGACCATGCCTTCGACGGCCAACCTGGTCCAGATCGTCCTGAACGGCGGCTACGCCCCGGCCACCGCCGGAAACCCGCGCCCTTTCGGCATGCCGCCCTTTGTATTGGTACTGAGCGACACCGAACTGGCGGCGCTGCTGAGCTACATTCGCAGCGCCTGGGGGAATCAGGCGGCCCAGGTCACGCCGCTGGAAATCAACCGGATGCGAGCCCGTCAAAACCAATAAGCGGGCGTTGTTGATTTGCCATGCACTCACCCGATGTCGGTGGCCAAACCTGATTGACCGAGGCGGAGGCCACGCGCAGCACCCACCCACAACCCAGCACCACCGAGCCGACCATGGCATGCAGCACGGCTGTCGCGCTGAACTTGATTTCATCATCCAGCGCCAGCATCAGCAGCTGGTTGCCCGCGCTGCCAAACAGCGCAACCGCATTGGCTTGATCCCGGATAGAGAGCTGAACTTAAAACCGGAACCCGCCTTCTGCAAAACCGGCAGTTAACATGGGCGGCCTGACAACACGGGTGGCACATCAGACCAAGGAGGAAGCTTATGCAACGCATCGTCATCGTCGGAGGAGGCGCGGGAGGGCTGGCGCTGGCCACCCAGCTCGGCAAACGCCTCGGTAAAAAGGGGCTGGCTGAAATCACCCTGGTCGATGCGGCGCGCACCCACGTGTGGAAACCGCTGCTGCACCAGCTGGCCGCCGGCAGTTTTGACACCCATGCGGAGGAGATTGAGTACCTGGCACAGGCGCGCTGGAACCATTTCAAGTTCCGCCTCGGCCGCCTGGAGGGTCTGGACCGAAACACGAAAACCCTGCTGCTGGCCGCCAGCCATGACGAGGCCGGGCGCGAGATCACGCCGGCGCAGCAGCTGAGCTACGACACGCTGATCATTGCCGTGGGCAGCCAGACCAACGACTTCGGCACCCCGGGCGCGGCCGAACACACGATCAAGCTGGACAGCCCGCAAGCGGCCAAACGTTTTAACGACCGCCTGATCAACGCCTGCATACGCGCGCAAACCGTGCCGCGCAGCGCTGGTAGCGGCCGCTTGACGGTGGCCATCGTCGGTGGTGGCGCCACCGGTGTCGAACTGGCGGCAGAGTTGCATGCCTCGGCCAAGGTGCTGGCCAACTACGGCTTTGACCACATTCATCCGGAAAAGGATTTGCAGATTGTGCTGATCGAGGCAGCACCGCGTTTGCTGGCGCAGCTGCCCGAACGCCTGAGCGAATCGGCAATGCGCGAACTGCGCAAGCTGGCGATCGAGGTGCACACCAATGAAAAAGTGGTCGAGGTCACGGACAACAGCGTGAAGATGGCCAGCGGCAAGGTGATCTCATCAAGCCTCAGCGTCTGGGCCGCCGGCGTCAAAGCGGCCGACTTTCTGGCGAGCCTGGGCGGCAGCGGGTCCGAGGCACTGGAGACCAACCGGCTTAACCAGCTCGTCGTCAACGGCAATCTGCAGAGCACCAGAGACGCCAGTATCTACGCCTTTGGAGACTGCGCCGCCTGCCAGCAGCCGGACGGCAGCTGGGTGCCGCCACGCGCCCAAGCCGCTTACCAGCAGGCGATGTACCTGGTCAAGGCGCTTCCGCTGCTGCAGCAGAACCAGGCGGTCCCGCCCTTTGTGTTCAGGGACCAGGGCTCGCTGGTGTCGCTGTCCGAGTATTCCTCGGTCGGTAGCCTGATGGGCAGCCTGACCAAGGGCAGTTTCTTCATTGAAGGTCAATTGGCCAAACTGATGTACTGGTTGTTGCACAAACAGCACCAGCTGGCGCTGGGTGGCTGGAAGAAAACCGCGCTGATTACGCTGTCGGAAATGATTGACCGCACTTATCGACCGCGCATCAAGTTGCACTGATAATCAACACACAATCTATCCGGAGAACGTCATGGCAAAAGGTCAGCAAAACAGCGGCAAAATGGTCAAAAAACCCAAGAAGGACACGGCGCCACCCAAGTCCGTGTCGCCCGACGCGGTGCGCCCCACCGTCGTCACGCAAGTGCCCTTGCGCGGCAAGCTGAAAAACAAATAAGCAGCAGCCAGCATGAGGCGGCCTGAACCGGCGGCAACCCGTGCCGTGTTGCACGCGATCAGGCACTTCATACCGCGTTCTTTTACCCATGGCTGCGTTGCCAATTCTCGCAATAGAGAACCCCTTACTGCGGCTTGTGCCTTGCTCGGACCAAAAATCCCCCGATTTTAAGGCGCCTGCAAGCATGCACGATTCCCCTAAACCGCTCACCCCGGCCCAGCCGGACAATCCGCTGCATGGCCTGACACTGGAAGCCATTGTCACTGCACTGTCGGAACACTACGGCTGGGAAGAACTCGGCCAGCGCATCGACATCCGCTGCTTTACCAGCGAGCCGAGCGTGGGGTCCAGCCTGAAGTTTTTGCGCAAAACACCCTGGGCCCGGGAGAAGGTAGAAAGTCTTTACCTCTTCATGCTGCGCGAGGTCAGGCGCGCCAGTCCGTCGGTCCACAACTTCCCACCGCCGCGGAGCTAGCCGCGAGCCCTCCCACCAACACGCCCATGCCCATGCAGGCGCCCATCGCCCCGGACCATTCATCCAGCCACATGCCAGGAAAAGGGCAGATGCATCACTCATGATTTTTTCCACGGCTCCCACACTTGCTGATGTCCCCATCATGACGCCCGACCCGCCGCGGGAAAATTTTGCTGCAGCCAGGGCCGTTGCACCATCGGGCATTGAAGTGCTGTATGCCGATGGCTGCTTGCTGGTGCTGAACAAACCCGCTGGCCTGCTGTCAGTGCCCGGCAAAGGCGAAGACAAGCAGGACTGCCTGAGCACGAGAGTCCAACACCGCTTTCCCGACGCGCTGGTGGTGCACCGTCTCGATATGGCGACCTCGGGCCTGATGCTGATGGCGCGCACCCAGGATGTGCAACGCAGCCTGAGCCAGGCGTTTGCCGCGCGCCAGGTGCACAAACGTTACGAGGCGGTGGTGCAGGGACGGCCAGGAGCCTGTCGAACCGGGGACGTCGAAAGCGAAATTGGGCCCCAGCGAAGACAGTTTTTTCCGGATTTGCGGTTCCATAGCCCCGTCGTGGGACAAGAAGACGGTGAAAAATGGTGCGCTACGTCCCCTATGCAGACAACGCTTCAGAGGTTGGACAGGCTCATGGCGATGCCCGATCAGGTCGAGGGCGGCTGGGGCGTGATCGCGCTGCCCATTGCGGTCGACTGGCCGAACCGGCCGCTGCGTATCATTGATGTGGCCCTGGGCAAACCCAGCATCACGCGCTGGCGCGTACACAGCGAAGACGCAGCCACCGACAGCACGCGCTTGCAGCTGGAGCCCGTCACTGGCCGCTCCCACCAGTTGCGCGTGCACCTGCAGGCACTGGGCCACCCGATCCTCGGCGACACGCTCTACGCCCCCCTACCGGTACGGGCGCGCGCCGCGCGCCTGCTGCTGCATGCCTGCGCGCTGAACTTTACGCACCCGGTAACCGGCGCTGCGCTGCGGTTTGAAAATGCTGCGCCCTTCTGACAATGCGATCGCTCCGTGGAACTTTGCTGCGTCTATCGCCTCCCATGCTGATCACCGGAGATACCTGATGCGCCCTACAGCACCTCCTTCAATCACTGACCGCCCCGCCGCCGGGCTGTTGCGCCGCCGCGCGGTCGCGGCTGCCCTGGTTGCAGCGCCCGCGCTGTGGCTGGGTCCGCGCGCCCAGCCAACCCCGGGCCGCCGACCCACACCGGCGCAATCCGAAGGCCCGTTTTACCCGCTGGTTTTCCCGAAAGATTCCGACCATGACCTGCTGCGCAACGGCGCGCTGAATTATTCGGACGGGCAAAGCGTTTGGCTCGACGGCAGTGTCAGCGACCTCGCTGGCCAAGCGCTGGCGGGCGCGGAAGTAGAAATATGGCAATGCGACCCCGCCGGCCACTACCACCACGCCGGCGACGGCGCCAGAGCGGACAGCAGGTTTCAGGGCTTTGGCCGCGTGCGGGTGGGTGCCGACGGCCGCTACCGCTTTCGCACCATCCGACCGGCCGCCTACAGCGGCCGCACGCCGCATATCCACCTCAAGGTCAAGCTTGACAAGCGCGATTTGCTGACCACCCAGCTTTATGTCGCGGGCGATCCCGGCAATGCGCGCGACTTCCTGTGGCGCAACCTGAGCGTCGCCGACCGTGCGGCCCTGACCGTGCCTTTTGCAGCTGGCAGCGACGGCTTGCAGGCCAGCTTTCCCATCGTGGTCGCTGCCTGATCAAAGTCCTGGCCGGTTTTGTCAGTAACATCTACAGCTATGACTCAACACCTTTATATCCTGACGGGTGCCTCGCGCGGCATGGGGCTGGCCTTGGCCCGCAATCTGCTCAAGCCAGGCAACACGCTGCTATGTATCTCCCGCACGACCAATGACACGCTGGCCGCTCAGGCCAAAATGGCGGGCACCCCGTTGCTGCAATGGACCCAGGATCTGTCCAGCGGACCTGATATCAGTGCACGGCTGGAACAATGGCTGCGCGAGCAGGCCAGCGGCGGCTTTGCCAGCGCGGCCTTGATCAACAACGCCGGCATGATTCCCCGGATAGGTCCGCTGAGCGAAGCCGACGCCGACGACCTGAGCCAGGCCCTGCGAGTCGGCCTGGAAGCCCCGATGCAGCTCACCGCAGCTTTTTTGCGTGCCACCGGGAGCTGGCCGGCCCGTCGCAAGGTGCTGAACATCTCCTCCAGACTGGGCGGCACGGCCATGGCCTCGCAGGCCCCCTACTGCGCGGCCAAAGCCGGCATGGACCAATTCACACGCTGTCTGGCGCTGGAGGAAGGGCTCAAACCCCATGGCGCTGCGGTCTGTTCCCTGGCGCCAGGCTCGGTTGACACCGACATGCAGATCCAGATGCGCGGCGCGGATGCGTCGGCGTTTCCCGACCAGCACAATTTCATCAGCCTCAAAAGCAGGGGCCAGCTCAGCTCGCCGGAGGAGGCCGCCAGCCGTGTGCTGGCATACCTGGCCCGACCGGATTTTGGCAGCCAGCCGGTGGCCGATGTGCGGGATTGAAGGGCCCGGCCACTTGCCCACCGTGGCCTGGATACCGCAAGGGCAGGCATCATTTATGCCGTTTTATTAGCGGGACAGGACACGAGGCCGCAAAAGCAAAAAGTGCCACTCCAGGGTTACACCCCGGGGCAGCACTTATGGGTCGAACCGTGAACTGGCTGCTTGATCTTATTTGGCAGGCGTCACCTTCACAGTAGGCACTTCGATCGTTTTCTCTTCGGACTTGATGGTCGGTACAGTCACGGTTTTCTCGGTTGTTCCGACTTGAACGTCAGGGGGTGTAACCTTGTATTTCGGAAGCGTCACGTCGCCCTCCTGGGTTTTCGTGATTTCCACTTTCGGTACAGTGATGTTGCCTTCCTGGGTTTTTTTGACGTCGCAGGCTGTCAGGCCAAGCGCGCTGGCTGAAACTATGGCTAAAGCAAGAGTGGTTTTCAACATGGGTGCTCCCTAAATACAGATAAAAGAGTGGATAAGACTAAAAGGTTGCTCTGTCTTTGACCCCTAAAAGGCAGCCATGAGCGAGCCCTTGGGGGAATTTTCGATGCTTCATACGCTTGCTGGCTGTAGGGCGGCGCCCTACAAGACTGTGCGGCGGAACCGCGTGTTCCAGACAGACGCCGCGCCGCTCAATGAAGCGCCGCCTCCGTTTGCCCACCGTGGTCTGGGTCAGCTTCTGTCTCAGGGCAAGGCGCTGTTGGTTTGTACATCGGCGCAGCCGAGCACGACTTGCGCTCGGCTGACAGGCGAAGCAGGCAACGCGCGACTGCGCGCAAGCAACACCCGCTGCAAGCGCTGGTCTTCACCCATCATGAGTCGCCTTTTCGGTCTGCCTGTTCTCCTCGCTCTTTGAGCGTTTAAGAACGTGTCCGTTATTTCAGGGGAATCCCATTCCAAGATAGCGCAAGGACAAGCATTATTTATGCTTTCAAGCGCGTTCGCTATGCCGCTTGATACTTCACAGGGCCGGAGCAATAGCTTGACAGTCACCGAGCACGGGGGCCGAGGTGCTGGCCAAAGCCGTGCGCAGCCACTGGGCGGTGGAAAACGAGTTGCACGGGTCGCTGGACGTAGGTTTCAGGGAAGACGCCAGCCTCAAGCTTTAACATTCCATGGCTGGCGTTGTGGCTTCGGCGGAAGCCGTGAGCCTGTTCTTTCTTTCGCAGGGCTAGCCGCCAATTGCTCCAGCACCTAAGATGCATATTTTCATACGTCAATCATCGAACGCCGCATCAATCTCCTGTACTTCCATGCGGGCGTAAATCGCGGCAGCGCCGCTCAACTCCCACACCGAGGCGCCGGCCCGTACTTTCTCTGCCGTCTCGTCTTCCTTGCGCATCTTGGCCTGGGCAGCGGCGACCACGCGCGCGGCATCGTCGCGCGGCACGCAGATCACGGCATCGCCGTCCGCCACGATCAGGTCGCCCGGGCGCACCTCGACGCCTTCACACACCACGGGCGCATTGACGAAGCCATGCCCTGATTTGTCGGGGTGAATGGGCCAGATGTGCGTGGACCATACCGGGAAGCCGAGGGTACGGACCTGGTCCACGTCGCGCACGCAACCCTGCACGACCACGCCTGCCAAGCCCTTCTGCAGTGCGTAACGGGTGGCGAGGTCTCCCCACTGGGCACCGGACAGCTCTGCCTGGCATACCACCACCAGTACATCGCCAGGTTGGGCGAGATACAGCGCGCGGTGCATCATCAGGTTGTCGCCAGGCCAGCAGAACGCCGTGACCGCAGGCCCCGCGATCTTCGGCTGGTCTTCCTTCAACGGACGCATGCGCGCGCCCAGCAAGGCAACACGGCCGCGCGTGCCCATAGACTCGTGAATGTCAGCGACGCTCACTTCGCGCGCCTGCGCAACAATTGCAGCGGCGACGCGCCGCACCTTGAGGAAGACTTGGGAAGAACTCATATCGGCAAGACCCTTGTCTCAGGCGTGCGGCACGCAATAGTCGCCGGCCGACAGCCGGAAGGTGGTGCGCTTCATCAGACGAGGCTGGTCCAGCCTCATCGGGTCGCGGCGGTGCTGGGTGCAGCCGTTGTCCCACATCATCAGGTCGCCGTTGTGCACCTTGTGACGATACGCCAGCGAGGGATGGCCACCTGCATCGGACAGAATGGGCATCACGCGCGCGATTTCCTCTTCTGACAGTCCTTCGATCGAAACAAGGGTGGTCTGATCCGCATACAGCGCCTTGCGACCGGTGTGCGGATGTGTCAACACCAAGGGATGACGGGCGTCGGGCAGGCTTAGAATCACATTGGACGCCTCTTTACCTTTGAGTTCCAGCGTATTGAGCAGCGCATAGCGTTTGGCGTAGCGGTAGGTTCCGACGCGCCCATCGATCAGTTGCTGGATGTCCTTGGGCAGTCGATCCCAGGCAGCATACTGATTCGCCCAGTAGATGTCGCCACCGTCGCGCGGCACTTCCGTGCCGTACAGGATGGCGCCGGTGGCCGGACGCACCTGGTAGGTTTGATCCGAGTGCCAGTCCACATC
>JBKJZS010000152.1:0-4291 GCA_046714915.1 Polaromonas sp.
CTGGTCAACGCGTACTACCGCAGCGCGCAGGGCTTGGGCGTGCAGGTGCGTTACGACACGCCGGTGCAGCACATCGAACTGCGGGGCGACCGCTTCGTTGCCGCGCACACCGTGGGCGGCGAACGCATCGAAGCCCGCGCCTGCGTGGTTGCCAGCGGCGGCTTCGAGTCCAACCGCGAGTGGCTGCGCGAAGCCTGGGGCCAGAACGAAGCCGGCGAATGGCCGGCCGACAACTTTGCGATTCGCGGGACACGCTTCAACATGGGGGTGTTGCTGCGCGATCTGATGGACCAGGGGGCCGACACGATTGGCGATCCGACGCAAAGCCACGCGGTTGCCATTGACGCGCGCGCCCCGCTTTACGACGGCGGAATCTGTACCCGGGTCGACTGTGTCTCGCTCGGCGTGGTGGTGAACAAACACGCCCGGCGTTTTTACGATGAGGGCGAAGATTTTTGGCCGAAACGCTACGCGATCTGGGGCCGGCTGGTGGCGATGCAGCCGGGTCAGCGGGCCTATTCGGTGATCGACGCCAAAGCCATTGGCCGTTTCATGCCGCCCGTGTTCCCCGGCGAAAAAGCCGATTCCCTGGAGCAGCTGGCGCGGCAGTTGGGGCTGGACGAGCTGGCGTTTCTGCGCACGGTGCAGGACTACAACGCGGCCTGCCATGTGGGCACATTCGATCATGCAGTGCTGGACGATTGCCATACGGAAGGGCTCACTCCCGCCAAGACCCATTGGGCCCGCCCTCTAGAAACCGCTCCGTTTTATGGCTACGCGCTGAAGCCTGGCATCACCTTCACCTACCTGGGCATGAAAGTCAATGAACATACGGCGGTGCACTTTGGTGGCCAGGCCAGTCCCAACCTGTTCGCTGCGGGTGAAATCATGGCGGGCAACGTCTTGGGCAAGGGCTACACCGCGGGCGTCGGCATGACGATTGGTACCGCTTTTGGCCGCATTGCCGGCACCCAGGCGGCCAGAGCTGCAATGAACGAGCAAGCGCACCATGCTGCAGCTTGAAGCCCTGACGCGTGAAGCCCGCGCGCTGGCAACGGGTGACCTGCCGCTGACGCCTTACGAAGCCGAAGTTGGCCGGCAGATGCAGATCTGCAATGCCTGCCGCTATTGCGAGGGTTTTTGCGCGGTGTTTCCCGCCATGACGCGGCGCCTGGAGTTTGGCAAGGCTGATATTCACTACCTGGCCAACCTGTGTCACAACTGCGGGGCTTGCCTGCATGCCTGCCAGTACGCGCCACCGCATGAGTTTGCCGTCAATGTACCGCAGGCGATGGCCCAAGTGCGTGGCCAGACTTATGCCGACTACGCCTGGCCACCGGCATTGGGCGCCTTGTACAAACGCAATGGCTTGACGCTGGCGCTGGCCCTGGCCGCCGGATTGGCGCTGTTTCTGGTGCTGGCCCTGATGATGAAAGGCACGCTGCTGCATGAACCGCTGGCGGGAAACTTCTACGCCATCTTTCCGCACAATCTGTTGGTTTCCATGTTCGCGCCGGTTTTCCTGTTCGCCATGCTGGCACTGGCTTTAGGGGTGCGCAATTTCTGGCGCAGTATTTCGCCTGCTCGGGCGTCTACAGGGCAAATCGCCGGGCGGGACTTGCAGCCTGAGGCCCTGGCCGAAGCGGCCTCCAATGCCCTGCGTTTGAAATACCTTGACGGCGGGCATGGCGAGGGCTGCAATGACGCTGACGACACCTTCACGCTGTGGCGCCGGCGCTTCCACCATCTCACTTTCTACGGCTTCTTGCTGTGCTTTGCCGCCACCTCGGTGGCGACGATCTACCACTACGCGTTCAAGTGGGTTGCCCCTTACAGCTACACCAGTCTACCGGTGCTGCTAGGCACGCTGGGAGGGATTGGCTTGCTGGTCGGCCCCGCCGGACTGTTCTGGCTCAACCTGCGGCGCCACCCCCGGCACGGCGACGCGGCGCAGAAACCGATGGATCGGGGATTTATCGCGCTGCTCTTTTTCACCAGCCTGACCGGACTGGCTTTGCTGGCCTGGCGCGACACATCGGCCCTGGCACTGCTGCTGGCCGTGCACCTGGGTGTTGTGATGGCGCTGTTTGCCACGCTGCCGTATGGGAAGTTCGCCCATGGGGTGTACCGATGCGCAGCCTTGCTCAAATGGACGATGGAAAAACGCCGACCGACCGGGCTCAGGCTCAGTGAGGATTGAAGCGCTTCGCCGGTCTTTGCGCGGCATCCATGAGGTTGCATGGGTGATAGCCTGCTTCGGTTTGAGAGCGGGCGCTATAGTTAATGCATGACTGATGGTGTTCCCCGTCGCGTGCTGCCCGTACTCGTGCTGGCGCAGTTTGCCGGTACTGCGCCGTGGTTTGCGGTCAATGCGGTGATGCCAGATCTGCAGCGTGAGCTCGGATGGCCGGTATCCGCTGTCGGAACCCTGACCTCAGCCCTGCAACTCGGTTTTATTCTGGGTACGCTGGTCTTTGCACTGCTTGCCGTCGCAGACCGTTTTCCGGCCCGACGGGTGTTTCTGATGTGCTCGCTGGCCGGCGCGTTATGTACAGTGGGAGCCTGGTGGATGGTGCGAGAGTTCACGGCATTGCTTCTTTGGCGAACGGCGACCGGTTTTTTTCTGGCGGGCATTTACCCTGTGGGTATGAAGATTGCCGCGCAATGGTTTACACGGGGTTTGGGCGCCGCCCTGGGCTTGCTGATTGGGGCGCTGGTGCTCGGTTCAGCCAGTGCCCATGCATTGCGGGGTCTGGGCGGTGCATTGCCCTGGCCCAGCGTCATGCTGGGTGTCGCCACTTTGGCGGCTGCCGGCGGCGTGCTGCTTTACTGCCTGCTGCCTGAGCCCCCTGCGGGCCCGGCACGGCTCAGTACGCTGGAGTGGCGCGCCTTGACCACCCTATGGACCGACTGGCGGGTGCGCGCTTCGGTGCTTGGCTATTTTGGCCACATGTGGGAGCTCTACACCATGTGGGTATTGGTGCCCCTGATTCTGACGAGTCGGCTCGACGGTGCGGCGCTGTCGCTGGCCGCGTTTGCGGTGCTGGGCGTCGGGGCCATCGGCTGCGTGGGCGGGGGCTGGGTGGCGCAAAAAGTCGGCAGTGCGCGGGTAGCGACCGGGCAACTGGCTGCCAGTGGTTTGTGTTGTCTGCTCGCGCCCTGGTTCATCGATGCCAGTGTCGGGTGGTTCGCACTGTGGCTGCTGGTGTGGGGCATCACCGTGTCGGGAGACTCCCCCCAGTTTTCTGCACTTACCGCCAGCAACGCCCCGCGCCAGGCGGTCGGCAGCGTGTTGACATTGACCAACAGCATCGGGTTCGCGATTTCCATCGTCAGTATTGAGCTGTTTGTTTCGCTGTCGCAGCGGCATTCGCTGGCATCGCTGCTGCCCTGGCTGGGCCTGGGGCCCTTATTTGGCCTGCTGGCCATGTTGCCCCTGTTGCGTGATCGGGCTGCGCAAGTTACTGAAACGCCACCTCGGCAAAACTCCTGAGCTTGCGGCTGTGCAGCTGGCCGATGCCTTCGGCGCGGAGCAGTTCAATCGTGCGCATGCCAATGCGCAAATGCTGGCCCACTCGTTCGCGGTAGAAGTGATTGGCCATGCCGGGCAGCTTGATCTCGCCGTGCAGCGGCTTGTCGCTGACACACAACAGCGTGCCGTAGGGCACACGAAAGCGAAAGCCGTTGGCGGCAATGGTTGCGCTTTCCATGTCCAGTGCAATCGCACGGCTCTGACTGAATCGGCGCTGCGGCTGGTTGCCGGGCAGTAGCTCCCAGTTGCGGTTGTCGGTCGACGCCACGGTGCCGGTGCGCATGATGCTTTTGAGCGCTGCGCCTTCCATCCCGGTGACGTCTTTGACCGCCCGCTCCAGCGCCACCTGAATTTCAGCCAGCGCCGGAATGGGCACCCACAGCGGCAGCTCTTCGTCCAGTACATGGTCTTCGCGGACGTAGCCGTGCGCCAGCACATAGTCGCCGAGCTGTTGACTGTTGCGCAGGCCGGCGCAGTGGCCCAGCATGATCCAGGCATGCGGACGCAGCACAGCAATGTGGTCGGTGATATTTTTGGCATTGGCTGGACCGACACCAATATTGACCATGGTAATGCCGGTGCGGTCGGCACGCATCAGGTGGTAGGCCGGCATCTGCGGCAACCGCGGCGGCGCCACACCGAGTGCATCGCCTGCTTCAGCGGCCAGGCCAGCGCGGCGTGTCACCACATTGCCAGGCTCGACAAAAGCGATGTACTCGCTGTCCGGGTCGGCCACGGCAACGCGTCCCAGGCGCACAA
>JBKJZS010000153.1:0-1458 GCA_046714915.1 Polaromonas sp.
TGCCCAGGGCAAGGCGCAAGCCGCAGCGAAGGCTGGCCGCCTTCGCAAGGATTGCAACGCCGCCGGGGGTGCGAAGACGCGTTTTCATGTTTCGATATTTTCGGGTTGCAGTACTAGTGCCCGCGCCGGCCCGGGGTCGCTTTCTGGCTCTGCAGCCTGATCTTCATGTTCTTTAGCCATGATTCCACGCTAGGTGGGCGAATCAGGCGGGGCGGTCGGACACTGCTGAATTGGAAAGTAGGACAGGCGCCACGCGGCATGGCCCTGCCAATCAGGCGCTGTTCACGCCACCGCATTTACGCCACTGGGTCCCGGTAATGCGCGCACAGCGTTTCAATCAGTGCCTGGGCGTAGGCGGGCAAGGCGGATTGGTCACGCACCAGGATGTAGCGCTCGCGCACGCTCCAGTCGTCGGTGAGTTCGATCAGTGCGAGGTTCATGGCCACGCGGTTCCGCCGCGCGGCGGACTCAGGAACAATGCCGACGCCGACACCGGCGCCGATCATCCGGCACATCGCGTCAAAGCTGGAGAGCTGGATGCGAAGCTTGAGTGGTTTACCGAGCGATTCGGTCACTTTCACCAGAAAGGTTTGCAGCGTGCTGCTCTGCTGCATTCCCACGGCGTCTTCGTCCAATGTGTCAGCAAAGGCGATGGTTTTGTGCTGCACGAAACGGTGTTCGCGCGACGTCACCAGCATCAGGCGGTCGGTGCTGAAATGGATCGCTCGCAGACCCAGGGTGTCCACCTTACCTGCCACGATGCCGATGTCGGCGCGCCCGTCCAGCACGCCTCTGGCGATTTCAGCGTTCGGTTTCTCCTGAAGGTCCACATTCACGCGCGGGTTGTTTGAAAGAAAGCCCGGAAGGATTTCAGGCAAAAAATCAGTGACCGCGGTCGTGTTGGCGAAAACGCGTACATGGCCGCGCAAGCCAACACCGTATTCCTGGAGGTCAACGCGTAACTGCTCCACCTGCCGCAACACACCTCGGGCGTGGTGCAAAAATGCTTCGCCAGGTGGAGTCAGACGCACCCCGCGGGCCTCCCTGTAAAGCAGCGTCTGGCCCGACTGGACTTCGAGCGACTTGATGCGTGTGCTGGCTGCTGCCAGCGACAGATGCTGCCGCTGAGCTGCCCGCGTCAGGCTCCCTTCGTCCGCCACCAGCACAAACAGTCTCAAATCCGTGAGGTCAAATTTCATATACCAATACTAGCGTAAACCCTGAAATCCTTCGAAAATCCCGAAGTCTTGGTTTTGAATTTGTGATTGTGTCTGCTGGCGGGAGGGACGATCATGATGCTCTGAGTGACGCTTCGGTGTGGCTGATATTGGCTTCGGGCTTGACGCACGAACGACGCGAAACCACGGCATAGTCAGCAACGCCTGAGACGCCCACATGGTGGGCGGCGGCACGAAATTTCATGTCAGTCTCCTGTGGCTTTGGGGATAAACGCTCCAG
>JBKJZS010000154.1:0-4707 GCA_046714915.1 Polaromonas sp.
TTGCGGGTGCGCTTGTTCACGCATGGCTCGCTGGCCTTCATCGTTCTGTCGTTGCTGTGCTCGTTGCTGCTGCTGCTGTATCTGGCGCGCTTGCTGCAGTTGTCGTTGTTCCTGCTGTTGTTGCGCCTGGTGCCGTTGCGCGTGCTCACGCAGTGCGCGCTGGCCCAGTATTTCTTCGTTCCTGCGCTGCTGGTCTTGCTGGGCCCGTTGCTGTTGCTGCTCCTGCACTTGGCGCGCTTGTTCCTGTTGTCGTTGTTCCTGCTGCTGTTGTGCCTGCTGGCGCTGCGCTTGCTCACGGATTACGCGCTGGCCTGCTAATTCTTCATTTTGTCGCCTTTGCTGCTCCAGTTGGCGGGTCTGTTCAACTTGCTGACGCTGCTGGTCACGCTGGAGCTGATGTTGCTGCTGTGCGCGCTGTGCCTGCTCCGCTGCTTTGCGTTCGGCAGACTCCCGTTCATCCTGGTCAGCCGGCCGGACCGAAGCTGGCGGGGGCAGGTTGCCATTTTTTAGCGCTTGCTCGCGCAGATCACGCTGCCCCAAAGACTCTTCGGCTGGCCTGCGCTGGTCCTCCTGATGCCTTGTCAGGGCGCCCTGCTGTCGTTCCTGGTCGCGCTGCAATTGCTGCTGCTCGCGCCGGACGCGGCGCTCCGCGTCGATCACACTGCGGTCTTGCGGGGTAGTAGCCAGCGGACTTCGGTCAGCGCCCGGCGATGGTGATGCGGCCAGCGCAGGCGCCGGTTTTGCGGCAGGGGGCGGCGTGCCCGGAAAACCGTTCGTCGCAGGCGAAACTGGCGAGGCAAGCAGGGGGGGGCGCGGAGCTGCTATGGTCGCCAGTGGGGCAGCAGGCGCGGGCGCCTGGGCTCGGGGATCACCGCGCCGCCACTCTTGAGACCGTTCCTCCCTTCGGGTGTCCCGCCTGTCCTCCTGCCTGTCGTGGCGACGTTCGTCGCGGCTGTCCACGAGGGGGCGTGCCGCCAATAAAGCAGCGGGCGGTAGCGCGGCCGCCGCTACCGGCCTTGGTTGTTCGCGCGGATCAAGGCGTCGCGGTATGGCGCTGCGGTCCTCCATCACCTGGGCGCGGCTCAGATCGCTGATGCTCAGGGCGTGACGGTTGTCGCGCACGGGCAGGCCGCGGGCAAAGTCAACCGCACTGACTGCGGTGACGGCTGCAGGCTGACGTTGGTAGCGGTAGATGTTGGTCACGTTCACCGTGTTGTTGACCACGATGTTGTTGTTCACATTGGAAATGTAGCGCGGGCTCACCCGGTAGGTGGGACGGAAGGCCTCGCCCGGTGCCAGCGGGAACCAGCCCACGCTGGGCTGTGGTCTGCCACCCGAGCCGATCGAGATATTCCAGTTCACGCCACCGCTGTTGCCCCCCACAAAGGCGACCAGCGCAGGGGCATACACCGGTCGCCGCGTCAGCGGCCCGGGCACCCAGGCCCAGCGCGGACCGAGTTGGGCCCAGCGGCCATAGTGAAATGGCGCAAAGCCCCAGGGAGCGTCGTCAATCCAGGTCCAGCCCCAGGGTGCAATCCAGCTCCAGTGGCCCATGCGGTAGGGTGCCCAGTTCACCGGGACGGCGTGCGGCAGCCACACAGCGCCGTAGGCCGGGTCCTGGCTCCAGTCCCCATACGCATCGAGCTGCTGATAGCCCATGGTTTCGCGAGGCACATAGCGGGCCGATACCGACTGGTCTTCGCGCCGGTCGCGGTCCAAGGCCCAGGCATCAAAGCTGTCTGGCACCGCAGCGCCCGGTCCTGCCGGTGTCAGCTGGGTGCCGGTGAAGTTGGCCTGTTGCTGGTTGCCCAGATGGACCGCCACGCCGCCGTCGCCGTAAATAACGCCAGCGCCCGACTGTGCGACCACCCGCGTGGTGTCGCTGGCCGGGTTGGCGTCCAGGCGGTAGTCACCCGGCTGGGTAATGACGAAAGCCAGGTTGGGCGTGTTGACCTCGAGGCGCTGGCCCTCAAACAGGATGCGCACCCGCAGCTTGATCGTGCCTTGCGCCAGGCGCAGCTGGACCGCGTTGTCGTCCAGCGTTAAAAAATCAAGGCTGGTCTGCTCGCTCATACGCACCGCGGTCGAACCGATGTGCAGCTCCGAGCGCGCACGCGGGCCGGTCCATAAGCGGTCGCCGCTGGTCAGTGGCCGGTTGAGCAAGGCCGGGGTCCAGGCATGGCCGTCAGGCGACCCCGCCGCGTCGGCTGGCGCAAAGCTCACCGCGCCCTCCATGAGGTTGAGCCGGGCCACGCTGCCGGGCGGGTCCAGGAATGGGCTTTGCTGCACAGCGGCCTGCGCCCAGGCTGAGGCGTGCAGCACGGACAGCAACGATGCGGCGACCAGTACCGCAAATCCTGAGGAAACACGGAAAAACCGGGCAAGTCGGGAACTCGGGCTCGATAAAAAAACCGGAGATGTGGTCATGTTGCGCGCTCTCTTCCTGTAGTGGCGGGCCCAAAATACGGGACCGGCCGTGCCATGAGGCCAGCAGCGGGCCACTTTTTTGCCCTGTTGCCCTGTTGCCCTGTTGCCATTGGAGTGGGTTGATATATATGCAACCCTATCCAGTGCAACGCGCCAGAAGACGAATGGTCTGCTACACGCCGGTAAAGATTACGCCATTCAGTAGCATCTGAAACAGGATGTAAGTCGAGGGGGATGTCTGCCTCGTTTGTCAATTTTTGCTAAAACAAGCGTTAATCGCAAGCAGGTATTACGCACTTAGCTATTAAAAAAGGAGCAAAAGCCCGGAACAGCAGGAGGCTCCGCTTTAATATGAGACGATTGCGCCCATGCAAAATTTTTGGCCCTCCAGCGGCTTCAGCCAGCTTCAGCGCACTGCGCGGGGCTGGCTGGCGCCGACCGACAATTACCTGCGCCTGTTCCTGGGCCGCCCTGAACTGGCGCTGCTGCCCGAGTCCTGCGCGGCTGAGCACGCACTGCACCAAGCTTTGTTGGCGTCGCCCTCCCGCCCGGTGGCCAAGCCTGAGCTGCAGGCCCTGCTGGACGACGACGCCCGCGAAAGTTACGGCCTGTTTTTGCGCTTTCGCGATGGCCTGCTGGACGCCGACTCGCTGGAAGCCTATTACCTGAGCCTGTTCCGCAGCGGCAACATCACCATCCCCCCGCTGTTCATCGACCTGGTCGCCGAGGCCATCTTGCGCAACGTGCTTGACGACGCGACCGATGCCTACGAAGTGCGTGCCGCTGAAATGCTGTTTCGCAGCCAGCGCATCTCCACGCAGGACGGGCAGGTGCTGGCTGGCGACCGCGACGTGATTGACATGCTCAACGAAACCGGCGGCCTGGGCGACTTCGGGCGTTTTCTGGCCGAAGCCAAAGCCCCGTTGCGCAGCATCGACCTGCAGGTTCTGACAGACGCCAACGCGCCCGACTACTGGCAAGTCAGTGGGCGCCACAGCTTCCTGCTCGATTTGACGCACGAGGTCAGCAACGACCTCAGCCACGGCCTGGTGTTCACGATGACGCGTGCCCGGTCGGGCCTGAAGGCGCTGGCCCGCGTGCTGGAAAAGTGGGTGCAGCATTTTGTGGGCGTTGCCGTCAGCATCAGGCCGCTGCAAAAAGTCGACGACGCGGCCTGGCGCTGGCATCTGGGGCTGGACGTGGAAGCGACTGCGCTGCTCAATGATTTGTACGAGGGCAGAGAGGTCGAGCCCGACCGCATGCAGCGACTGGTCAGCCTGTTCCGGCTGGACTTTGCCAACCCGCAGGAAATGCGCACTGATGTGGCGGGAAAGCCGGTCTACCTGGGCCTGATGATGAATGCCGACAAGGTGCTGAGGCTGAAGCCGCAGAATTTGCTGGTGAATTTGCCGCTGGCAGGGCTGGTGCAGTAACGCGGCGGTAGCGGCGCTGCTTTGGTACGGACTTCCCCGGCATCGCGTTGAATAAATGCGGGGTCATCGCGCCACCTGCTGCCGTCAGGCTCGGAAAAAAACCTGGCCCGGATGGCTGGGGCAGATTGTGGCCTAATTAGAGGTTTTACCAACCCGAACCGGAGTCATCCATGTCTACAAAAATCAGAGTCGAAGCCGACATCTGCGCGCCAAAACCAATTCCCGCTGCAGGCATGACCCGCACTGCGGGCCGGGGTCAAAAGGTCAGCCTGGAACGCGGAACTTCAACCCGCAGCAAGAAAAACCCAGGCAAGCGCCCCAAAAAGGGCGGTTAAGACCTGCTGTGATTCAGGGCAGCTGGCGTGCAAGCTGCTGCCGCCGAAGCGCCCTGACTTCGCACCAGGCCGGGCGCAGCTGCTCTCAGGGTCCAATCGACCTCTATCCCATAACGGACGGGCGTAGGCAGCTATGAAAATCATAGCTATCTGAGTCTGCCGTTGTAGACAGCACAACGCAGCAAAAGGCCAAGGCCTACATATTGCGCCGGTACTGCCCACCCACTTCGAACAGCGCGTTGGTGATCCGGCCTTCCGGGCTAAAAGTGGAAGCCGAAGCCGAACATCATGGTCTGCATGCCAAAGAGCGATGTTCCACCCAGGAACAGCCCGGCCACCACCAGGATGAACGGCAGGTAGATGAGTCGGCGCATGACCGGGTGATCCCAGCCTACGTGGTGCAGAATGGGCAGCAACAAAAAGGCCCGCGCCAAGCCTAAAACCGAGACCTGGAAGAGCTTCAGGCAGATGAACCCGAACACGACTCCGCACAGCACTTCGAAGCCCTGTAT
>JBKJZS010000155.1:0-4852 GCA_046714915.1 Polaromonas sp.
CGCAAAAATTTCGACACCCAGCTCTTCTTCCAGCTCGATGATGGCCTTGGACACGCCGGGCTGGGAGGTGTGTAGCGCTCGCGCCGTTTCAGTCAAATTCAGGTTGCGCCGCACGGCCTCCTGGACAAAGCGAAATTGATGAAGATTCATATCCGATTCTGGCTAAATATTCGTTTCATTATGCCTCTTTGAACCTAAGGTCGGGTGAGCAATCCGCGGGTACGCGACGCGAGCTGTCTTGTAGCCGGTGCTATTCAGGACATTGCAATATCCGCTAATAACGCTATCAGCTGTGGGTGTTCGCCGGCCGTTTGCATCAGTTCCACAGGCACGCCGGGGTGCTGTGCCCGTACCTGCTCCAGCAGCGCCGGCAAATATTCCAGGGCGTGTTTTCCGAGGCCAAAAAAAAGCGGAAAAGCCCTTATGCAGTCTGCGCCTTCAGCTATCAAATTAGTAGCGGCTAGAGCCAGATCCGGATGGCACAACTCCAGGTAGGCACAACAGACCAGCGCCTCGGGGTCGCGCGCGCGAATTGCGTCGGCAACCGCTTCCATGGGCAGGCACCACAAGGGATCGCGTGAGCCGTGGGCGAACAAAATAAGGCCTTGTTTCATCAGCGTCTCAATACCAGCCAGCCAAAAGCACCCAGCGAAATGGCCATGTAGAGCAGTCCGGGCGCCGCCGCAGCCAGCCAGGGCTGCCAGTTCTGCAGGTTGCCGATGTAGCCAAAGACGTTGTTGAGCAAAAAGAAACTGATGCCGATCATGACGCCGCCAAACACATAACCGGCGATACCGCCGCTGCGAAAATGCAGGTAGGCAAAGGGCAGGGCCAGTACCACCATCACCAGGCAGCTGAGCGGGTAAAACACCTTTTTCCAGAATTCGATTTCGTAACGCTGGGCAGTCTGGCCGTTGGCGTTCAGGTGGCGGACGTAGGTAAACAGGTCAATCGTGCTCATTCGCTCCGGCTTGAGCACGGCAACCGAGACCATCTCCGCGCTGATCTCGGTGGGCCAGCGAAAACGCTCGATCTTGTTGATGGTGATTTTGGCGGAGTCTCTGCCGTTGTCGGCGCTGGATGCCTGACCCGCTTTCACGGCGAACTCGGTGCGGCTGCCGCCTTCAAGCACCCACGAGTCATCGGCCGCAAATTTGGCGAGCGGCGACTGGGTGATGGAAACCAGCAGCCCCTTGCTGTCAAACTCAAAAACGCGCACGCCTTGCATTTCATTGTCGGAGGGCAGGGCGCCAACATTGACGACGTAGCTGTTATAGGCCTGCTTTTCCTTCAGCCAGGCTCCCGTCTGGCCTATGGTAATGCGGCCCTGGTAGCGGGCCTTGAGCAGTTGGGCGGCGCGGTCCGCAGCCGGTGCCACATAGTCGCCGATCACAAAGCACAGAACGACAAAAAATGCGCCTAAAGCTAACAGCAGCTTCAATGCGCGCCAGGGCTCCAGGCCGCTGGTGCGCAAAATGGTGTACTCCGAACTCTGCGCCAGTCGCGCCATAACGAAAATGGTACCGATCAGCACGGCGATAGGCACCAGTTCGTACAGATGGCTCGGGATCAGCAGCGCGACATACAGCAGCGCGTGCCGGATCTGGTAGCTGTTGGCGTCGGAGCTCAGCGCGCCGGCGGCGTTTTTACCCAGGTATTGCAGTTCGTCGACCAGGTCAAAAAAGAAAAACAGTGCCAGAAAACCGGCAGCCACAAAAGCAATGGATCCCAGCACCTCACCATAAATCAGACGGCGAATGGTTTTCATGGGGTGACATTGTCCAATGGCTGGTCAACTCGGCCTTTGCTTTGCCGTTGGCCTGCCAGCTTGAAGGTCCAGTTCAGGTGGCGTTTGGACAACCAGGCCAGTGCCAGCAACAGGGTGCCGCCATGCAATGCCAGCAAAAAAGTTGCAAAGTCGGCCACACCGACGCTGATCCAGCTCTGGCCCAGGTTCAACAGGTTGTGATAAACGACGAAGGTGAATAGCACAAAGATCAGGTTGCCGCTGCGTCCCGCGCGCGGGTTGACGCTGGCCAGCGCCAGCGCAATCACGACGAAGTTAACTGCTGCCAGCGCCATGCCCAGCCGCCAGGCGAGTTCACCCTGGTTGTTGCGGGTGGGTGTGCGTAGCAGATCCCGAGTGGACTTGGACCTCTCGGGCACATTGTTTCCATTGAGCAGTGGGCTGTCACCGGCCTTGCTGCCGTATTCGCCGAATTCGGTGATCTTCAAGGCCGACTTGCCAGTTTCGCTTTCGAGCCGCTGGCCGTTGTCCAGCAGCAGAAAC
The DNA here is from genome assembly GCA_046714915.1 of Polaromonas sp. GTDB lineage: Bacteria > Pseudomonadota > Gammaproteobacteria > Burkholderiales > Burkholderiaceae_C > Polaromonas. The sequence continues at coordinate 2,291 of JBKJZS010000155.1, forward strand.
TGGGAATTGCCAATTGTCTCTATGCGGCCGGCGCGCGCCGTGGTGACCGAGTTTTTTCCTTTCTCGGTCGAGGCAATAAAAACGTTGTTGCTGATTTTTTCCTGGCTGGAGTCGCGGTCTATGAAAAAAACGCGGTTGCCGCTGGACGACTCCTGAAACTGGCCGGGAGAGACGCGTTCGAGGTCGCCGCGCTGCTCATAGCGGTCCTTCATTTCCTGGGACTGCTGGTTGGACCAGGGCCAGACAAACACCGACAGCAGCGTGATGACCAGCAGCACCGGCCAGGCAAAGCGGAACAATGGCACCAGGAAAAAGGCCAGGCCACGGCCGCTGACGAACCACACGACCATCTCGCTGTCGCGGTACATCCGCGACAAGGTACTGACCATGGCAATGAACAGGGACAGCGTCAGGATGATGGGCAGGCGCCCCAGTGCCGTGTAGCCCATGACCATCATCACGTCCTGCGGATTGACACGGCCGCGCGAGGCCTGCCCCAGCGTTCGAATCAAGATGATGGTGAGCACGATGGTGATCAAAACCACAAGCGTCGCCCCGAAACTGCGTGCCAACTCTTTGCGGATCGAAGATTGGAATAACATTACTTCAAACTTTGTCTTAATAACGCTCAATAACGACGGCGCTTGCTACGCTAAACCCTCAATTATGGACTTTGAACTCAAAACCCTGACTCCCTCCCGAATTTGCAATGAAAAATGTGACGCCCTGATCGTATTGATCCCAAGCGACATGACTTCCGGCACCGACGCGGTTTCAAAACTGGCCGCGCTTGCTATCCAGTCGGGTGACTTTGAGAGCAAGGCCGGTAAGCTGCTCAGTGCCTACCGCCCCCAGGGTATTGCCGCCACACGTGTGCTGCTTGCCGGGGCCGGTGACGGCAGTGCCAGAAGTGTCAGGACCGCGGTGAGCGCGGCGATGACGTCCTTGAAAACCACCAATACCCGACGTGTGCTGCTCAGTCTGAACGGACTTGCGCAGACCGGCCATGACATTGTGCGTGCCGCAGTGGTCGCATGCGCCGATGCCAGTTATGTCTACAGCAGCACCAAATCGAAGCCGATTGAACAAAAGCTGCAGCGCGTCCTCATCGGTGTGCCAGCGATTGCCGCCAGCCGGGGCGGTTTCGAAAAAGGGGTGGGGCTGGCCAAAGGCCTGGCGCTAGCCAGGGAATGGGCGAATCGTCCGGCCAACCATGCGACCCCGACCATGCTGGCCTTGGCTGCCAAAGAACTCGGCAAGCTGTCCCGGATCAAGGTCGAGGTGCTGGGCCCCAAAGAGGTCGCCAAGCTCGGCATGGGCTCATTCACGGCGGTGGCCCAGGGTTCGGAGGAGCCGCTGCGTTTTATTGTGTTGCGTTACGACGGCGGCGCCAGGGCCGAAGCCCCCGTGGTGTTGATTGGCAAAGGCATTACCTTTGATACCGGCGGCATTTCCATCAAACCCGCAGCCGAGATGGACGAAATGAAGTACGACATGGGCGGCGCGGCCAGTGTGCTGGGCACCTTCAGGGTGCTGGCCGAGCTGCAGCCGGCGCTCAATGTAGTGGGCCTCATCCCGGCCTGCGAAAACATGCCCGATGGCCGCGCCATCAAGCCCGGTGACGTGGTGACCAGCATGAGCGGGCAGACCATCGAAATCCTCAACACCGATGCCGAAGGCCGGCTGGTGCTGTGTGATGCGCTGACCTATGCCGAGCGTTTTAAGCCTCGTGCTGTGGTGGACATTGCGACGCTGACGGGCGCCTGCGTGATTGCGCTGGGCGGCGTGCGCAGCGGCATGTTTTCCAGCGACGACGCACTGGCCCAATCGCTGGCTGCGGCTGGCGACAGCTCGCAGGATCTGTGCTGGCGCATGCCGCTCGACGATGAGTATGCCGATGGCTTGAAGACTAATTTTGCCGATGTTGCGAATGTCGCCGGGCGCGCTGGTGGCGCCATCACTGCGGCCAAGTTTCTGCAACGCTTTGCCGGCAAGTTCCCTTGGGCGCACCTGGATATCGCCGGTACAGCCTGGAAAAGCGGCGCCGCCAAAGGGGCCACGGGCCGGCCCGTGCCTTTGCTGGTGGATTTCTTGCTGGACCAGGTTAAGCCTGCCAAAGCACCGGCCAAATCCCGGACAGTCAAAGCGACTTCCAGGCCACGGGCTTGATCCTGGAATCCGCAGTGGACCGCGCATTGACCGCTTACAAATCCGCATGAAAACACTCTTATTCAACCTCGCTCAACTCCACGTTTTGGGTAACAGCGCTACGAACCCGATTGCGCCGCCTGGCGCGCGCTGGCCGCGTTGCTCCTCCTTGCGAAGAGGAGTCCGCAGCGTCGTGCGCAGCGAAGGGCCGTCCCCGAGCAAGCGCTGCCTCCCCCGTGGGGCAGCGCAGTACGCGAGGCGACAAGCGTGGGGGCTATGTCGCGCCTTGCCAGCCCGCCCCACGACGGCCCACTCGGGCACGTCCAGCTGTGGTTTCTAGGATGACAGAAGTCGCTTTCCATTTCAACGTGCCGGATAAGCTGGTGTACAGCTGTCGCTTGTTGCGAAAAGCCT
>JBKJZS010000156.1:0-6852 GCA_046714915.1 Polaromonas sp.
TTGTCGCCCATTTCGGCGAGGGCGACGATGCCCGTAGAGACGAGGAAAGCTTGCATCAAAAAGAACTCCGGCCGAATACCCATGACTGCACTGCATCCCCGGCCTGAAGCGGAGGCTGTGCAGTCAAAGGTCTCGCTGAGTTCCAGACAATGCTCTGGAGCCGCTTGCGCCATGTCCGGCCTGATGGACAGGCCGGGCAAGTCTGTTGACGCAAGCCCCTTGCAGAAGTGCAGGGTGCTACTCCCCAATGACAGGCGCCGATTCTAGCCGGGCCGGCTGGGCTCCGAATTTTCGGGGATCAAAGAAACACGAATCACCTCGTCCAGATTGGTGCGCACCCATCTGGCGCAGTTTTTGCTTTATTTTGGTGCTGTTGCTTTTTACAACTCGCTTTCGCACTAAAACCGCTCAACCCACCTAAAGAGGGCTTATGGACGCACTAAAACAGGGCTCGGACGCTTTATTCATCTTGCTGGGAGGCATCATGGTTTTGGCCATGCACGCCGGTTTTGCATTTCTTGAACTGGGCACAGTCCGCAAAAAAAACCAGGTCAATGCGCTGGTCAAGATCCTGGTGGACTTTTCGGTCTCCACCGTCGTCTATTTTGTGGTCGGCTACGGCGTGGCTTATGGCACAAGTTTTTTCGTCGGCGCCGAGCAACTGGCCGTCAAAAACGGCTACGAGCTGGTCAAGTTCTTCTTTTTGCTGACCTTTGCCGCCGCCATTCCCGCCATCATCTCTGGCGGCATCGCCGAACGGGCGCGTTTTTACCCTCAGCTGTTGGCCACGGCCGTGATCGTCGGCTTTGTTTATCCCATTTTTGAAGGCGTTGTCTGGAACCAGCGTTTCGGCGTGCAGGCCTGGATCGCGTCGCTGACCGGCGCGGAGTTTCATGACTTTGCCGGCTCTATCGTGGTTCATGCGGTCGGCGGCTGGCTAGCCTTGCCGGCGGTGATTTTGCTCGGCGCCCGCAGCAACCGCTACCGCAAGGACGGCGCCATCTCGGCCCATCCGCCGTCGAATATTCCCTTTCTCGCGCTCGGCGCCTGGATTCTGACGGTGGGCTGGTTTGGCTTCAACGTGATGAGCGCGCAGACCATCGACAAGATGTCGGGCCTGGTGGCGGTGAACTCCCTGATGGCCATGGCGGGCGGCACGCTGGTGGCGCTGGCGCTGGGCAAAAACGATCCGGGCTTTGTCCACAACGGCCCGCTCGCCGGGCTGGTGGCTGTGTGTGCCGGCTCGGACCTGATGCACCCGCTGGGCGCACTGGCCACCGGCGGCGTCGCCGGTGCGGTGTTTGTCCTGATGTTCACACTGACCCAGAACCGATGGAAGATCGATGACGTGCTGGGCGTGTGGCCGCTGCACGGCCTGTGCGGTGCCTGGGGCGGCGTGGCGGCCGGCATCTTTGGCAGCAAGGCTTTCGGCGGGCTGGGTGGCGTGAGCCTGGGCGCGCAACTGATCGGCACCGCGATGGGCATCGCCTGGGCACTCCTGGCGGGCTTTGTGCTTTATGGCCTGATCAAGGCGACCATGGGTTTGCGCATGACCCAGGAAGAGGAGTACGAAGGCGCTGACCTGTCGATTCACCGCATCGGATCGACGCCGGACCGCGAGGTCAACTGGTAGGAGCAAGCGACGCAGCTGCCGATCAAATTACTATCAAATTAATAGCTGATTGCGCCCGCGTTTGTTGGATAAAACCCCGATTTGATCTTGAGTTTTCGTCAGGGCCGCAGGGGCCGGGTTGAGATCCAGCGGTCCAGCGACCACGGGCCCAGGCCATAAATCGCCAGGCCCGCCAGCAGTGCGCCCCAAAAGATATGCTGCTGCAATGCCGCCGGCGCAATTTCGCTCAGCGCCATCACGGCGACCACATTGACGACGAACAGGCCCAGTGCCGAGAAGCGCCCGGCCAGACCCAACAGCAGCAACACCGGCAAGACCAGCTCACCGGCCGTTCCCATGAAGGCGGCCATCGCCGGCGGCAGCAGCGGCACCTTGTACTCTTCCGTGAACAAGGCCACGGTGGTGTCCCAGTCGCGCAGTTTAGTCAGCCCGGACAGAAAAAACACCTGCGCGAGGTACAGACGCGCCAACAAAGCCGCCAGCGGCTGCAGCGCATCAAGGGCTCGGGTCAACAGCGTCCACGCGCTCAGGGCGCGCGCCCGCCAGGCCGGATTGCTGCTTGTCATCATGTTCTTCCTTTGGTTGTTAGCAAATAGGCGCCGCTCACCAGGCCGGTCCGCACCGCCTCGCCCAGCCAGGTGTTGAAGTCAAATACCGTCGCACCGCCGCTGCCGGTCGGATTCCCGGTCGCCAGCGAATCCAGCGCGTCCAGGGCGTCGAGCAAAGACTGACCCGCCATCAGCTTGTCCAGCAGCAGGTGTTCAGCCACGGTGCTGGTGCGCACACCGGGCTTGAAGCCCTGGCGCCAGACCAGCGCGTATTCAGCGCAGCCCTCCCGCAGAAATTGCCCTGCCTGCCGCAGCGTCGGGCTGCCCACCAGGTGCGCGTTCACAATGCTGGCCACCGGGTAGCGACTTGCCAGCAGAGCCACCCCCGCGCCCGGGGCAAGTGTGATCAGCGCCGGTTCGCTCGATGCCAGCAGCGTGAACGAGGCCAGGTCGGATTCGACGTCAGCCGCGGTAGCGGCCCGATGCATCAGCCACTCCAGTCGAGCCACGTCGCCGAGATAAGGCTCATCCGCCAGCTGCGGGGCGGCGTCTATGAACGCCGCGAGTGCGTCGCCCCAGCAAGCCATGTCGCCGCGCAGCGGCGGATGTTCGGCCCAAAAATGGCGCGCCAGCAGGACAAAATTTTCCTGCCCAATCAGCTGCGCCAGCACGGGATAAGCCCCCGCCAGCGCACGTTCGGCCAGCGCCTGGCCGTTGGCCCGGTAGGCCTGCAAACCGCGCTGCCAAAGCTGCTTTTCTGCCGCGCTGCCATCCGGAAGCCAGTCCAACAAGGCCGTGTCATCACCAGCTCCCAGCACGGCCTGCAGCAAGGCTTGCTGCTCCTGCGGCGGGGGCTCAAGGCGGTTCATGCCACCACCGCCTTGGCCGCCGCCGGCGGCAGCGCACGCGCCCGGGCCGCTTCGTCGAGCAAGACCTGCAGTGGCGGGATATCGGTGTCCCATTCCACCAAGGTAGGGACACCCCCGGAGGCGCCACCAAAACGCGCCTGGGCATGGCGGTAAATTTCCCAAACCTCGTCAGATACCCGGCTGCCATGGTCATCGATGACGATGTCGCCGCAGTCTTTGTGCCCGGCTACATGCAACTCCGCCACCGCCGACAACGGCAGCTGGTCCAGCCACTCCATACAGGAACGCACCGGGTCGACCGTGCTGCCTGCCAGACGCTCATTGAGCGCGTTGACATAAATATTGTTCACGTCCACCAGCAGGCCGCAGCCGCTGCGCCTGACCAGCTCCGTGAGGAAATCGGTTTCGCCCATGTCAGAGCTGCTGAAGCGGACATAGGCCGACAGGTTTTCGACGAGCAGGGGGCGCTTCAGCCGCTCCTGCACCTGCTGCACATTGGCGCACAGGACATCGAGCGAACGCCGGTGAAAAGGAATGGGCAGCAGGTCTGCCGCATGAACGGTGGTACCGGCTAGAGGCCCCCGCGCGAAACACGCGTGGTCCGAAACGCGAACCGGTTCAATGCGCTCGACCAGGCGGGCCAACTGGTCCAGATGCCACTGGTCTAGCCCAACCGAAGAACCCAGCGCCAGACCGACGCCGTGCAGGCTGACCGGGTAAGTCTGGCGCGCCTGCAGCAGCAGCGCCAGTACCGCGCCACCCTGGCCAAAGAAGTTTTCGGAGTGGACTTCAACAAAGTCCAGCTCCGGCTTTGATTCCAGCAGCTGCGCATAGTGCGGGTGCCGCCAGCCGATGCCCGTGGCGAAAGAACTTGCATCTGCCATGGGTGCGGGGCGACTCAACCTGAAGGACGGGCCGCTCATGAATCAGCTGCCATCACCCGACATGAAATCAGCTCTTTTTGTCCATCATCGGTTTGGCCTTCATCTTGGCCTGATCGGCCGTCATGCCCTTCATGCCGGCGCACGTGCCTTTGGCGACGTATTTCCATTCGTTGACATCATCGCTTACTTTGGACTGGCCGGCACAGGAGTGGCTGCCGCTCAGGTTGGCGCAGTCGTTCTGGCCTGCCTTGGCAATGCCGTAGCATTTTTCTTTTTCCTGGGCAACGGCAGGCGTTGCAACCAGCAGAGTGGACAGCAGGGAGGCTGCGGCTGCAGCAATCAGGGCGCGTTGGTTCATTTGAGATCTCAAGAGGGTTGCACAAATTAAAAATCCAACCAGCGCAGCAATGTTTCTGTCTGGTTAAGGCTTAGTCCGGTCGGCGCCGTCCTTCTTACATAATTTTCTCAGCTTACACAAAATCGCAGCCCGCCTCAAGCCGCTCCTGCGGTCACAGCAGGTCGGCAAACCGGTCCCCAGGGACGGAAGTCAGCCTGATCACGCTCGACGACTTTGCCCGATTTGTCGATCAGCGAAGTCGCAGGAAGCTACGCAGGGTTGCCCAGTTTGTCACGGTAGTCGCTGTCGCCATCCAGCGCGGAGCGAAGCGCTGCTTCATCGGCACGGGGCGCGAAATGCTGCGCTCGCCGTCCAGCACGCCATGCATGCGGGTATGGGCGCTGCAACGACCCGTTCTAACGGTTGCCGGCCCAGCCTTCATAGGGGTTCGCAGTTCCGGCCTTTGTCGCGCCACACCGCACACCCCGTGGGCCAGTACCTCACCCGCACCACTTTGCCGGCACGCAATCAGCGCTTGAAGGCTTTGACCTCAATCCTTTGCCTTCAATGACCCCTGTCGGCACGACTGCCGTGGCGGCGTTTCACATAGCCGACCTTTGTGCGCCGGCAAGCAACCTGCCTGGCTCATGCTGATGCCAGCGCTGACTTGAACGCGTCGCGCGAGTGGTTCGCGGCGTCTTCCTGAGGAACCATCGGTCGGATCAATGTGCTTGGGTCATTGGGTCATTGGGTTCCGGTCAATTTGACAAAGTTCCGGCCGGCAAGTTTCCGTCCGTCCACGCTGATAGAAATCTCACCCCGCGAGGAGTAACACAGCCCGCGGAGCGACAAGCAGGGTGCTGGAGTATTCGGCTCCTTTCATCCGCAGCTTGCACCGCTGCGCTAGACTGCGCCCCATGCCGACATTCGAAGATCAGCTGGTTGAACATCGGGTTTATCTGATGCGCTTTGCACGCCTGCAGCTGCGCAATGATGCTTGGGCTGAAGATGCTGTCTCCGAAACTTTGCTGGCCGCATTGTCGAAACCGCAAAGCTTCGGAAACCGGTCTCAGCTTAAAACCTGGCTGGTCGGGATCCTCAAGCACAAAGTCATCGACCTGATTCGCAGCAATGCCCGCGAAGTAGCGGCCCCCGACCATGGGGCAGACGACGAAGCCGATGAGCTGGACAAACTGGCCTTCAAGGCCGACGGCCACTTTGCCAGCCCGCCCGGAGACTGGGGCGACCCGCATCAGGCCTTGCAGCAAAGCCAGTTTTTCCAGGTGCTTGATGCCTGTGTGGAGCGGCTGCCTGCCGGGCTTGGCCGTTTGTTCCTGATGCGTGAATGGCTGGAGCTTTCCTGCGAGGAAGTATGTAAGGAACTGTCGCTCACGCCGACCAATCTTTATGTTCAACTTCATCGTGCGCGCCTGCGTTTGCGCGAGTGCCTCAGCATTCATTGGTTTGGCAAGAACGCCAGCTAAGTTCAGGGCATGAAATACAAATTTCCCCTAATGCGCACCTGCAAGCAGGCGGCGGCACTGCTGGTTGCACGGGAAGACCGTTCATTGCGACTGTCCGATTCCGTTGCCCTGCGGCTGCATCTGCTGGCTTGCCGCGCCTGCCCTAAATTTGAGAACCAGATCCTCGCCATGCGTTTGGCAATGCGTCGTTGGCGCAACTACACGGACCAGGCCGACAGCCAATCAACCACTCCGGCCAAACTGCCGGAATAGCGGTCTGGTGTGACGCGCCCGGGGACTTCACACCGGCTTGGTGAGCAAGGCTTGTCTCGAATTTGCCGTTTTTTTGTTTGAAAATGTAAAACTAGTATCAATGTACATCTTTGGCAGTGTCGATGGCCACAAAGCGCCGAACTTAAAGTGAGTTGGCGCAAACTCCCTGTTTTCGCCTGTGTTTTCAAGCCAGTTTAATATTTCATTCGCCCCAATGTGGGATTTCACGGCATGCGGGCATTCGGCCTGACAAGGCGCTGCGGGCACCAACAAGCCCTTCCGGGTGATTGGAGACGGCTAAGTCTGGGTCCCAGCCCAAACGCTGCTTGCTTGTCTTCTGCTTGTCTGACGCATAATATGCCAGTGTGGATTTATCCACACAGGTTAGGTGATCGGTCAGTTTCGCGCGCTACAGCGGTACGTTTGAAGATTTGTTGTGCTTTCGGGACCCCATCGCTTTTGTTATTGTGTTTTAGAGGAGTCCCTTCATGGGCAACAAACTATACGTCGGCAATCTGCCTTACTCAGTGCGCGACGAAGACTTGCAACAATCTTTTGGCCAGTTTGGCGCTGTCACCAGCGCTAAAGTCATGATGGAACGCGACACGGGTCGCTCCAAAGGCTTTGGCTTTGTGGAAATGGGCAGCGATGCCGAAGCTCAAGCAGCTATCACCGGCATGAACGGCCAGCCTCTGGGTGGCCGCAGCGTTGTCGTCAACGAAGCGCGTCGTATGGAAGCTCGACGTCACCTAAGCGGTGGCGGCTTCGGCGGCGGTGGCGGCAGTGGCGTCTTCGGTGGAGGCGGCGGTGGGGGCGGGGGCTACGGTGGTGGCTGCGGCTGTGGC
>JBKJZS010000157.1:0-1904 GCA_046714915.1 Polaromonas sp.
CCTCCGCACTTGATCGAGCAGTATGGTCAGAGTTTCACGCCAACTGGGATGCGATGGCAGCAGAATCCGCGCGCGAATACGCTCGCCTTGCCGCGGCCAATGGCGACGCCCTTGAAGAAGACATTTCGCAGATCGTCTTAGCTATACCTGAGGGCAAGACCCGCACCGCAACGGTACAAGCCCGAGTTAACCAATGGAAGTTTCGCAAATCCATACTTGAGAACTACGGCGAGCGGTGCTGCATCACTGGACTGACGAATGCTCAACTGGTGAACGCCAGTCATATTCTGCCTTGGAGCAGCGATCTGAAAAATCGAATGAATCCTCAAAACGGCCTTTGTCTCTCAGTCCTCCATGACAGGGCGTTTGATATCGGGCTGATTACTGTGCTGCCGGACTTTCGAGTTCAGGTTTCCCAAAAATTGATCGAGCACCCAGAAGACTCGTTTATGAAGCAGGCGCTTCTACGATTTAATAACAAGAAAATCTTGATGCCCAATCGCTATGGCCCGGACCCAAAATTTCTTGAGGATCATGCTCGCCGGTTCGAATTCATTAAATAGCTTCTCGCGAACATCAACTTTCGCATGCAGCAGCGTGATCGACCAGTCAGCTCTTACACATCTATATTCGCACCCTGAAGCGCATTCCTCTCAATAAACTCGCGCCTCGGCTCCACCTTATCGCCCATCAACATCGTGAACACGTGATTGACCTCGATCGCGTCGTCGATCTGCACGCGCACCGGGCGGCGCAGGGTGCGTGCACCAACATCTGGTTCAAAGCACGCCCGGCAGCACAGCCCAAAGCGGCACCGCCTCCATACCGTCAGCCAGCTTGTACCGATGTAGCCCCGGATACACCACATACAACGCGTCCAGCTTCAGGTCATTCATGGCAATGCGCATGCTGGGGGTGACTCGCGGTGCATCGGCACGTTTGAATTCAACACCCACGCGCTGATTGCCTTTGAACATCAACAAGTCAAGCTCGGCGCCCTGATGGGTGGCCCAAAAGTACGCCTGATCTGGTTGCGCAATGCGCAATACCTGCTCCAGTGCAAAACCTTCCCAGCTGGCCCCGCTTAGGGGGTGGGCCAGCAGGTCCGGAAGGGTCTTCACGCCCATCAGCGCATGCAGCAAACCTGTGTCGCGAAAATAAATCTTGGGCGCCTTGACCTGCCGCTTGCCCAGGTTTTCATGCCAGGGCTGCAGCTGACGCACCATAAAGGTCTGCGTCAAATAGTCCAGATACCTGCGCACCGTGGTTTCGCCAATGCCCAAGGATCGCGCGGGCTCGGCAGCATTCCAGATTTGCCCATGGTAGTGCGCCACCATCTGCCAGAAGCGCATCATCAATGGGGCAGCCACATTCATGCCCAGTTGCGGCAAGTCGCTGTACAGGTAGCGGTTGATGGCGTCCATGCGCCAGGTGGCGCTGACCTCGTCTTGTTGCGGAAGATAAGCCCCGGAAAACCACCACGCAACCACAATTGATTGACTACAAAACACCATGAAATTCGAACATTTCGTGGTGGATTTTCATGGTATTTTTTCATGGCGCAAAGCGGCATGGCTTTCATGCCGTCAGCCAGCTTGAACCGATGTAGCCTGGGGTACACCACATACAACGCGTCCAGCTTCAAGTCGTTCATGGCAATGCGCATGCTGGGGGTAAGCCGGGACGCGTCGACACGCCAAATCGTGCGGTCTTCGTCCGTCGTCACAAACTCAGGACGCTGCCATCTCCCACGGATTGATAACCTCCAGGCCCACATAGTCAAAGTCCCTGGTGTTGCGGGTGACCAGCCGCAAGTCATGGTGCAGCGCTGTGGCGGCTAGTAGGCTGTCTATGGCGGGCAGGGGGCGGCCCACCAGTGCAAGCAGTCGGCCCCAGTGGTCAAC
>JBKJZS010000158.1:0-1656 GCA_046714915.1 Polaromonas sp.
GTTCACACCGTAACGCAGCATAGTCAAACGGTCTGGGCCCATGCCAAAGGCGAAACCGATGTATTTTTCGGGGTCCAGGCCCATGTTGCGCACCACGTTGGGGTGGACTTGGCCGGAGCCAGCCACTTCCAGCCAGCGACCTGCCAGCGGGCCGGTGGCGAATTGGATATCAATTTCGGCACTTGGCTCAGTGAACGGGAAAAAGCTAGGACGGAAACGCAGTACCAAGTCGTCTGACTCAAAAAAGGTGCGGCAAAAATCGGTGAAGACGACTTTCAGGTCTTTGAAGTTCACATTCGCGCCAATCCACAGGCCTTCGCACTGGTGGAACATCGGGGAATGGGTGGCGTCGCTATCCACACGATACGTTCTACCGGGTGCGATGACGCGGATCTCGGGCATCTGCCCGCCGGCATCGATCAACGCACGGTGTTTTTTGACATGTTGCACGGCATAGCGGATCTGCATCGGGCTGGTGTGGGTGCGCAGCAGGTTGGGGGCGGTCTCGGTACCGCCCTCGACATAAAACGTGTCGTGCATGGACCGCGCCGGATGGTCTTCCGGCGTGTTCAGCGCGGTGAAGTTGAACCAGTCCGTTTCGATCTCCGGGCCTTCGGCCACGTCAAAACCCATGGAGCCGAAAATGGCCTCGATACGCTCCAGCGTCAGCGACACCGGGTGCAATCCGCCCGGCGGGCGCTGGCGTCCGGGGAGCGTCACATCCAGCGCTTCGGCCTTGAGCTGCATTTGCAGCTCGGCATCGGCCAGCGCCTGACGGCGCTCGTTCAGCGCGGCTTCGATGGCCTGCTTGGCCAGATTGATGGCGGCGCCGCGGGATTTTTTCTCCTCCACGCTCAAGGCCGCCAGGCCCTTCATCAGGTCCGTGAGACGGCCGGATTTGCCCAGAAACTGAGCCTTCGCATTTTCCAGGTCCGCCGGCGTGACAGCCTGCGCAAAGCTGGTTTTCGCCGAATCCACCAGAACATCAAGTTCATTCATAAATTTTTTGTGAGTGTCTAGCCAACCAGACCGCAGCCCTCGCCCGCAGCTGGGTCAAAAAAAAAGGGCTAGAGCCTTTTCAAGCCCCAGCCCTCGTCTTTTGTGCGCAACCAGCTATCAAACCAATAGCTGGTTACCCCTCAAAAATCAAGCCGCAAGCTTGGCCTTGACTTGCTCGACAATGGCGCCAAACGCGGCGCTGTCGTGGATGGCCATGTCGGACAGAACCTTGCGGTCAATCTCGATCCCGGTTTTCTTCAGGCCGTTGGCGAACTGACTGTAGGTCATGCCGAATGACCGGCTGGCAGCGTTGATACGCGCAATCCACAACTGGCGGAACACGCGCTTTCTGGTACGGCGGTCACGGTAGGCATATTGCCCAGCCTTCATTACCGCTTCTTTGGCAACGCGGTAAACATTACCGCGGCGACCGCGAAAACCTTTTGCAAGGGCCAGAACTTTTTTGTGGCGGGCGCGAGCCGTTACACCACGTTTGACGCGAGGCATGTGAGTACTCCTTGTTCGTCGTTAATTAAAAACCACGGCCGGGAAGCATCTGCGCCATGTGACCCATATTGGACTCATGAACAGCTGCTGAACCGCGCAATTGGCGTTTATTTTTAGTGGTCTTCTTGGTCAAAATGTGACGTTTGAAGG
>JBKJZS010000159.1:0-5204 GCA_046714915.1 Polaromonas sp.
CGCGCGGCCATTACAAAGGCCAGAAACAGATCTGGTTTCTGTTGCAGCTGGTCGGTCACGACTGGGATTTGAACCTGCGCGCGACAGACCATCCGGAGTTTGATGCCTGGCGCTGGAACGACTACTGGGTGCCGCTGGACGTGGTCGTGGAATTCAAGCGCGGCGTCTATGAAATGGCGCTGACCGAGCTGTCGCGTTTTGTGCCGCGCTTTGATGTCCGCTTTGAGCCCCGTCCTGACCACCGCAACCGGTATTTGCGCGGCAGTATGCACCTGCGCGAGCTGGCGGCCGGCAGCCCGGCGGGTGCGGACGCGGGCGATCAGGGGCAGCGTCCTGCAGGACTCCCCGGCTCCTCTTTTGAGCTACCACCGGGGGCAACCTTTGAGCCCGATCCGCAAACCGGCCTGATTGCGGCGTCCAGGAATGACAAGCATGATCTTTAAATCTCTGGCGCTGACATTTTTGCTGGGCCTGTCCCTGACAGCTTGGGCGCAACGCGATGTTGATGCCTTGGACTGGAAGGAGGCTGCCATACCGCCAGCGCCGGCTTTTGACGCAGGAAAACTGCTGACCTTCGACGCGGCAGCCAGTTCATCGCTGGTGTTCGGGGTGGATCCGGCCACTTTGCGTATTTCCGATGATGGTGTGGTTCGCTATGTGATGGTCGCCACCAGCCCCAGTGGTGCACGTAATGTTTTCTATGAGGGCATTCGCTGCGCCACCGGTGAATTCAGGACCTACGCACGCTACACCCCTGCAGGCGCTTGGGCCAAGGTCGACAACGCTGAGTGGCGCTCCATGTTCGGAAGCATGGGCTCCAAACACGCGCTGCAGCTTGCCCGGTCCGGCGTTTGCGACAGCGCTGCGCCCGCTTCGTCAGTCGGTGAGATCGTTCGCCAGCTTAAGGCTGGCAGATTCAACCGATAAGCACCAGGTTGGTCCGGTGAATCATTTCAGATTCACCCGTGTAACCCAGCAGCTTTTCAAATTCTGCAGAGGGTTTGCGGCAGATCAGCCTGGCTTCAGCACTTGAGTAATTGGCCAGCCCCCGGGCGACTTCAGCGCCGTTGAGATCGCGTATGGCAATCACGTCACCACGGGAAAACTCGCCCTGAACGGACGTCATGCCGATCGGCAGCAGGCTTTTGCCTTCATCGCGCACTTTGGCGGCAGCACCTGCATCGACCGTGACAGCGCCGCGCAGCTGCAAGTGGTCTGCCATCCATTGTTTACGGGCCTGGTTTTTGGGCGTCTGGGCGAGCAGCAAAGTGCCAATCGCCTCGCCTTGTGACAGGCGAAGCAGGACGTTGGGCTCGCGGCCCCAGGCGATCACGGTCGATGCGCCCGACCCGGCCGCGCGCCTGGCTGCCAGGATTTTGGTAATCATGCCGCCTTTGCCGAGGCTGGAACCGGCGCCGCCCGCCATCGCCTCCAGCGCCGGGTCGCCCGCTTTCGCCTCGTGGACGAAGTGGGCCTCGGGGTCTTTGCGCGGGTCGGCGGTATACAGGCCTTGTTGATCGGTCAGGATGATCAGCGCATCAGCGTCCACCAGATTGGCGACCAAGGCACCCAGCGTATCGTTGTCGCCGAACTTGATTTCGTCGTTGACCACGGTGTCGTTTTCATTGATCACCGGCACCACGCCCAGCTGCAGCAGGGTCAGTAACGTGGAGCGCGCGTTGAGGTACCGTTCGCGGTCCGCCAGGTCGGCATGGGTCAGCAGCACTTGGGCGCTGCCGACGCCGTTCTCGCGCAGTTGGCTTTCGTACGCCTGAACCAGGCCCATCTGACCGACGGCGGCGGCGGCCTGCAGCTCATGAATGGCCTTGGGCCGTGCAACCCAAGCCAGGCGCTTCATGCCCTCGGCGATAGCGCCGCTGCTGACCATGATGACCTCCCGCCCGCTTTTGACCAGCCCGGCCAGTTGCTGGCACCAATGCCCAATGGCCAGAGTATCCAGACCTCGACCTTCGTCAGTGACCAGGCTGGAGCCGACTTTGACCACAATGCGCTTGGCGTTGAGAAGGACCTTGGAACCCGGTTTTTCTTGCATGTTCAGGTGATTTTAGTGCTCCATCCCTTTGGGGTCGGGCGCAAGAAGCTATTATTTATATAGCAAACAAGAAGACGCCTGAAAGCACTTTCAGCCGGGAACCGGTGGCTCAGACGACAGGGCCGCAAACCGCGGGTCAATTTCTTCCGGTGCCTGCTCGCTTTTTTGCACCGTCTTGACGTGCTGGTAAATCGCTTTAACCAAATGCTCGCAACCTTCGCGCGTGAGGGCCGAGATTTCAAACACCGGGCCCTTGAACTTGAAGCGTTTGACAAAATCCTTGACCCGGGCCGCGCGGTCTTTGCTGTCGACCATGTCCAGCTTGTTCAACACCAGCCAGCGCGGTTTGTCGTACAGTGCTTCGTCGTATTTTTTCAACTCCCCGACAATGGCTTTGGCCTGTGCGACCGGATCCACTCCTTCGTCAAACGGCGCGATATCGACAATATGCAGGAGCAGGCGGGTACGTTGCAGATGACGCAAGAACAGATGCCCGAGACCAGCGCCTTCCGATGCGCCCTCAATCAGGCCCGGTAAATCGGCGACCACAAAGCTTTGTTCCGGCGCCACACGGACGACCCCGAGATTCGGATGCAAGGTTGTGAATGGGTAGTCGGCGATTCTGGGGCGGGCGTTCGAGACGGCCGTGATAAAGGTCGATTTGCCGGCGTTGGGCATACCCAACAGGCCGACGTCAGCGAGCACTTTGAGCTCCAGCTTGAGGCTTTTGTGTTCGCCCGGCCAGCCCGGCGTTTTGCTGCGGGGTGCCCGGTTGGTGGAGCTTTTGAAGCGCAAATTGCCAAAACCACCGTCACCGCCTTTGCAGATGAGGATTTGTTCCCCTGGCACCAGGAGCTCATAGAGGACTTCACCGGTTTCAGCGTCACTCAGGATGGTGCCCACGGGCATTTTCAGGATGATGTCCTCGCCTTTTGCGCCGAACATGTCCGACCCTTTGCCATGCTCGCCATTTCTGGCGTGGTGGCGGCGCGCAAAGCGGAAATCCACCAGGGTATTGAGATTGATGTCGGCCAGCGCGTAAACATGTCCGCCATGCCCGCCATCGCCACCGTTGGGGCCGCCAAATTCCTTGTATTTTTCGTGGCGGAAGGAGACGCAGCCACTCCCGCCATCGCCGGCGGCAATGTCAATGTAGGCTTCGTCAACAAATTTCATGGCTTCAAGGGGTGTGCCGCAGCGGGGGCGGTTTGGAATCCTGGGGGTAGTTTACAAAGAAGCGGGGCCCAAACAACAAAGCCCCGACCAAGCGGGGCTTCGATGCCATCGAAGTGATCAGCTTACGCCGGAGTCACGCTGACGGTATGCTTGTTCAAAGAGCCTTTGATCGCAAATGAAACTTGGCCATTGACCAGTGCAAACAAAGTGTGGTCTTTGCCAATGCCCACATTGGTGCCCGGATGGAACTTAGTGCCGCGCTGGCGCACAATAATGCTGCCTGCGTTAATCACTTCACCGCCAAATTTTTTGACCCCCAACATCTTGGGCTGCGAATCGCGCCCGTTTCGCGTAGAGCCGCCGCCTTTTTTCTGTGCCATTTTTCAATACTCCTGCTACATCCTGGTACTTAACTGCTTAACTGGCGTCAGCCAGCAATAGCGCCGATTTGGAGCTCAGTGAAGTTTTGCCTGTGTCCCTGGCGTTTTTGATAGTGCTTGCGACGGCGCATTTTAAAAATGCGTATTTTGTCGTGCCTGCCGTGAGCCACCACAGTGGCTGTAACAGTTGCGCCGGACACCAAGGGCGTACCAACCGTGATCGTGCTGCCGGTTCCGACAGCCAATACCTGGTCAATAACGATCTCTTGGCCTACGTCCGCAGCAATCTGTTCTACTTTAATTTTTTCACCAGAGGCAACTTTGTATTGTTTGCCGCCGGTTTTTATGACCGCGTACATGTAAGACCTCGTAAATTGAGTTCTGCAGACGAATTTCCACAGAGCCTTATATTCTAGCACGCGGCGAGCAAAAGC
Source organism: Polaromonas sp. (assembly GCA_046714915.1). Classification (GTDB taxonomy): domain Bacteria; phylum Pseudomonadota; class Gammaproteobacteria; order Burkholderiales; family Burkholderiaceae_C; genus Polaromonas. The sequence continues at coordinate 4,044 of JBKJZS010000159.1, forward strand.
CCTGAGGTTGATTTTCCCCCGGCTTGCGGTGCCGCATCGGTGCACTTGCTTTCTATAATCTTCAAAATCTTTTGTCTGGATCGTTTTGACTGTCAATTCTTCTAGCACTGCTGCCGCGCTTGCCCTGATTGCCCACGACATGCGCGCCATGGACGGGGTGATCGAGCGACGCCTCAGCTCCGATGTGGTGCTGGTCAGCCAGGTCTCCCACTACATCGTTGCCGCAGGCGGCAAACGCTTGCGTCCCGCGCTTTTATTGCTGATGTGCGGCGCTTTGGGCTACCAGGGCGATCAGCGCTTCAATCTGGCGGCTGTGGTGGAGTTCATACACACAGCCACTTTACTGCATGACGATGTGGTCGACGACTCCACCTTGCGCCGTGGTCGGGCGACCGCCAATGCGTCTTTCGGCAATCCGGCGAGCGTCCTGGTTGGCGACTTTCTATATTCCCGAGCCTTCCAGATGATGGTGGATGCCGGTGATATGCGGATCATGCAAACCCTTGCCGAGGCGACCAACATCATTGCCGAAGGCGAGGTGTTGCAGTTGATGAACATGCATGACGCCAGCCTCTCGGAAGAGGGTTATTTGCGCGTGATCCGCTCAAAAACCGCCAAACTGTTTGAAGCAAGCGCCCGCCTGGCGGCGTTGCTGGCGCAGGCTCCAGCCGATATCGAACACGCTTGCGCGGATTACGGGCAGGCACTGGGAACAGCGTTTCAGGTGATTGACGATGTGCTGGACTACGACGGTGACGCCGCAGAAATGGGCAAAAACCTGGGAGACGATTTGCGTGAGGGCAAGGCCACCCTGCCGCTGATCATCGCCATGCAGCGCGGCACGGCCCCCGAGCAGCACACCATCCGTCAAGCAATAGAAACCGGCGGGACTGAGCAGTTGCCTGAAATCATTGCCATCGTCAGGAAAACCGGGGCCTTGCAGGCGACCCGGGATGCAGCCGCAATGGAGGCGCAGCGCGCGGTCCGTGCTTTGGGGGCGCTTGGACGCAACCCCTACAGCGAGGCCTTGCTACAATTGGCTTCTCAGTTGCTGCAGCGCCGTTCATGACGTCTGAGTCAGCACTTTTCGGGGTGTAGCTTAGCCTGGTAGAGCGCTACGTTCGGGACGTAGAGGCCGGAGGTTCGAATCCTCTCACCCCG
>JBKJZS010000160.1:0-9319 GCA_046714915.1 Polaromonas sp.
TTCGGCCCTGCACCAGGTTGTCGAGGGCGCGCTGGATTTCCTTTTCGGTTTCGGTATCGACCGACGAGGTAGCTTCGTCCAGGATCAGAATGCGCGGGTCAATCAGCAAGGCGCGTGCAATCGAGATGCGCTGGCGCTCCCCGCCCGACAGACCCTGGCCGCGTTCACCCACCAGCGAGTCATAACCCTGCGGCAGGCGCAAGATAAATTCGTGCGCATGGGCGGCGCGTGCGGCGTTGACGATTTCGGCACGCGTGGCACCGGGTTTGCCGTAGGCAATGTTTTCGGCAATCGTGCCAAAAAACAAAAACGGCTCCTGCAGCACCAGGCCGATGTGGCGCCGGTAGTCGGCCACGCCAAAACGCCGGATGTCGGTGCCGTCCACGCTAATGGCGCCATCGGTCACGTCGTAAAAACGGCACAGCAGGTTGACCAGCGTGCTTTTGCCCGAGCCGCTGTGGCCGACCAGGCCAATCATTTCGCCGGGCTGGATCTGCAAGTCCAGCCCGCGAATGACGGAGCGGTTGCCATAGCGAAAACCCAGGCCCTTCATGTCAATGCGCCCCTGCAGCGCGCCAATCTTCACCGGCTGCGTCGGCTCCGGCACGTTGGAGACATGGTCCAGGATGTCAAAAATCCGCTTGGCACCGGCGGCGGCTTTTTGCGTGACCGAGACAATCCGGCTCATCGAATCGAGCCGGCCGTAGAAGCGGCCGATGTAGGCCACGAAGGCGGTCAGCACGCCGACCGTGATCTGCTGCTTGGACACCAGCCAGATGCCAAAGGCCCAAACCACCAGCAGGCCGATTTCGGTCAGCAATGAGACCGTCGGCGTGAACAGCGACCAGACCTTGTTGAGCTTGTCGTTGACCAGCAGGTTGTGCCGGTTGGCGTCACGAAAACGCTGGGCTTCGCGCTTTTCCTGGGCAAAGGCCTTGACCACACGGATGCCGGGAATGGTGTCGGCCAGCACGTTGGTCACCTCCGACCAGACCCGGTCGATTTTTTCAAAACCGGTGCGCAGGCGGTCGCGCACCGTGTGGATCATCCAGGCAATAAACGGCAGCGGCAACAAGGTTACCAGCGCCAGCCAGGGGTTGATTGAAAACAGGATGACGGAGGTCATCACGATCATCAACACGTCAGTCGCAAAATCGAGCGCGTGCAGCGAGAGAAAGACATTGATGCGGTCGGTTTCCGAGCCGATGCGGGACATCAGGTCGCCGGTTCGTTTGCCGCCAAAGTAGTCCAGCGACAGTTCGAGCAAATGGTCAAAGGTCGCAGTCCGCAAGTCAGCGCCTATGCGTTCAGACACCAGGGCCAACAGATAGGTGCGCGCCCAGTTGAGCGCCCAGCCGACCAGCGCCGCGGCCAGCAACCCGCCCAGAATGGCCAGCACTTTCCAGGTCTCGATCTGCTGGCCATTCTGGAACGGAATCAGGATGTCATCGATCAGTGGAATCGTCAGGTAGGGCGGTACCAGGGTCGCGGCGGTGGAAGCCAGCGTGAGCGCGAAACCAGCCAGCAGCTGCTTGCGGTACGGACGGGCAAAGCGCCACAGGCGCAAGAGCACCCACGTGGACGGCGGCGTGTGCAGCTCGCGGGCGCAGACCGGACATTCGTCGGTGTCCGGAGGCAGCACGGTGTCACAGAGGGGGCAGAGGGCGGCTTCTTCGCCGGTCACGGCGGACTCACGCGGCGCCGTTTGCTGTTCAAACAGCCGCAGCAGGCGCAGCGCCTGCACATTGACAGCCAGCGTAAAGCGCCAGCTGGTCGATCGCGCGCCGCTATCGAGCAGCTCCAGCGTGCCTACGCCAGCATGGTCGGAGTGGCGCAAAAATAGCGCCGACCGGCTCCCGGAATTATTATTTTCGCGCAAGGGCCAGCTGTTCCATTGGCCGGTTTCCGCATCCTGCGCAATCAGGCGCCTGTCGGTCAGTGCCAGTAAACCCTGTGAGAATCGAAGTTGCCGATTCAGGTCAACCAGCACCGTACATAAAACGTTCTCATTGGCTGCGAGTTGTGCGCGCAGGTCTGTTTGCGCTTGGCCAGCCCTGCTGGAGACATCAAGCGGATGGGAATGTTGCATTGTGATTTGGAAGCCGTAAAAATCAGTACCCTGAGAATTTTCGGGGCCGAAACAGGGATTTTCGCCTACGCTGGGCCGGCTACCGCCTTAGGCGGTGCCCCGACCACAAAACCTGCCTTTAGTAACCAGAAGCGCCCATATCGGGCGCGTTACAGAAAAGAACGTTGCCCCGACCTGACCGGTTGACCCAATCCAGAAAAACATGAGCAAAAAGGACAATATCAAGCTTCTGCGCATCAACTACCTGCGTGGCCCCAACATCTGGACTTACCGGCCCGTGCTCGAGGTCTGGCTGGACCTCGGCACGCTGGAAGAGTCGCCCTCCAACCTGCTGCCCGGCTTCAGCGACCGGTTGGTCACGCTGCTACCGGCCCTGCTGGAGCACCACTGCGGCGTCGGTGAGCGCGGCGGTTTTATCCAACGCCTGCACGAAGGCACCTGGGTCGGCCACGAGCTGGAACACGTGGTGATCGAACTGCTGAACCTGGCCGACATGCCCACCGGCTTCGGCCAGACCCGCAGCACCTCGCAGCGCGGCGTCTACCGCATGGTCTTTCGCGCGCGCGACGAACAGGTGGCGCGCAGCGCGCTGGCTGAAGGCCATCGCCTGTTAATGGCCGCCATCAACTGCGATGCCTATGGCGAAACCGAATTGCAGGCCGCCGTCAGCCGCATCCGCACCAAAGTTGATGAGTGTTACCTCGGCCCCAGCACCGCGTCCATCGTTGCCGCGGCGACGGACAGGCGTATTCCGCATATCCGCCTGAACGATGGCAACCTGGTTCAGCTCGGGTATGGCGCCAGCCAGCGCCGTATCTGGACTGCCGAAACCGAACTTACCAGCGCCATCGCCGAAGGAATTGCCAGCGACAAGGACCTGACCAAAAGCCTGCTGGCCGCTTGCGGCGTGCCGGTGCCTGAAGGGGAAATTGTAGGCAGCGTGGCGGCCGCCTGGACGGCAGCGCAGGAGATCGGCCTGCCGGTGGTCGTCAAGCCGACCGATGGTAACCACGGCCGCGGCGTGTCGCTGGACCTCAACACACGAGAACAAATTGAAGCCGCTTTTCACGCCGCCGCACGGCATGGCAGCGAGGTGATGGTCGAGCGGTTTGTGCGCGGCCGTGAGCACCGACTGCTGGTGGTCGGTGGCCGCGTGGTCGCCGCTGCCCGCGGCGAGACCGCTTCTGTCAGCGGCGATGGCCGCTCCACCGTGGCGGAGCTGGTCGACAACCAACTCAACACCGACCCGAGGCGCGGCCTTGCAGAAGACTTTCCGCTCGGCCGCATCGAGATCGACAAGGACTCAGCCATCCTGCTGGACCTGCAGCGCCAGGGTTTGAGCCCTGCGTCGGTGCCAGCCGCGGGCCGCGAGGTGCTGATACAGCGCAACGGCAATGTCTCCATCGACTGCACCGATGAAGTTCACCCCGACGTCGACCATATCGTTTCGCTCGCCGCCCGTGTCGTGGGCCTGGACATTGCCGGCGTCGATCTGGTGGCACAGGACATCTCGCGCCCGCTGCACGCACAGGGTGGCGCCATCGTTGAAGTCAACGCCGGTCCCGGCCTGCTGATGCACCTCAAGCCGGCCGAGGGCTCGCCGCGCCCGGTCGGGCGTGCCATCTGCGATCACCTGTTTCCTGAAGCCCCAGAAGGCACGCACAGCGGCCGCATTCCGGTGATCGGCGTGGCCGGCTCCGCCGGCACACAAAACATTGCGCGCCTGGTCGCCTGGCTGCTGCAGCTGTCGGGGCGGCACACGGGTCTGGCCTGCCGTGACGGCCTGTTCCTCGACGGGCGCTGCCTGGATGCCAGCGACTGCGCCCACTGGGAAGCCGGCCAGCGCCTGCTGATCAACCGCGCTGTGCAGGCCGCCGTGTTTGAAAACGGCGCCGAGACGATTTTGCGCAGCGGCCTAGCCTATGACCGCTGCCAGGTCGGCGTGGTCACAGACCTGGGCGGTGCCGAGGCACTCGGCGAGTTCGACATCTTCGAGGAAGAGCAGATGTTCAAGGTCATGCGTTCGCAGATTGATGCGGTTCTGCCCGATGGCGTGGCCGTGCTGAACGCAGCGCAGCCGGAAGTCGTCGACATGGCAGGTCTGTGCGACGGCGAAGTGATTTTTTATGGCACCGACCCCACGCTCCCCGCCATTGCCGCACAGCTGGTCAGCGGTGGTCGGGCGGTGTTTTTTCGCCAGGGCCAGATCGTGCTTGCCACCGGTGCCAGCGAAGCCTTTTTACCGGACCTGGAAAAACTCGCCGTGTGGCAAGGCCACCCCGTTCCGACCGCCGAAAACAGCCTGCTCGCCGCCATTGCGGCGGCGTGGGCGCTAGGCATCCCGCTCAACCTGATTGGCGCAGGCATTGAAGCCTTTGAGTCCAGCGAACCACAACCCGGAAAGATCCGCTGATGAACGTCTCCCGCATTCGCGCGCTGCGCGGTCCCAACCGCTGGAGCCGCCACACGGCACTTGAAGCCATCATCGCCTGCACCGGCGCAGAGCTCTCCATTGATACCCTGCCCGGTTTCGAGCCACGCGTGCGCGCGTTGTTTCCGGCCATCGGGGCGCTGCGACCGGGCGGCTACGTGGGCCCAGTGTCGCTGGCCCATGTGCTGGAGTCAGCCACGCTCGCGCTGCAAGCCAATGCCGGCTGCCCCGTCACCTTCAGCCAAACGGCCGGCACCCTGGACGAAGGCGTCTACCAGACCGTCGTGGAGTACAGCGAAGAGGCCGTTGGCCGCCTGGCGCTGGAGCTGGCCCAAGCCCTGATTCATGCCGCCCTCAGTGAGTCCGGCTTTGACGTTGATTCCGCAATTACGCAGCTGCGTGACCTGGATGAAGACGAGCGTTTGGGTCCCAGCACCGGCGCCATCGTCGATGCAGCGGTCGCACGCGGTATTCCCTACAAGCGCCTGACCAAAGGCAGTCTGGTGCAGTTCGGCTGGGGCTCGCGCCAGCGCCGCATCCAGGCCGCCGAGCTGGACGCCACCAGCGCGGTGTCTGAATCCATCGCTCAAGACAAGGACTTGACGAAAAAACTTCTGCTCGCCGCCGGGGTGCCGGTGCCCGCTGGCGGACCGGTGGAGAACGTCGATGAAGCCTGGGCAGTGGCGCAAAAAATCGGCCTGCCGGTGGTGCTCAAGCCGCAGGACGGCAACCAGGGCAAGGGTGTCACCGTCAACATCGTGACCCGCGATCATCTCGAAATCGCCTTCCGCGCAGCTGCGGAACACGGCACTGTCATGGTCGAGAAATTTTTGCCCGGCAACGACTTCCGCCTGCTGGTGGTCGGCAGCAAGCTCGTGGCGGCCTCGCGACGGGAACCGCCGCAGGTGCTCGGCGACGGCCTGCACACGGTGCGCGAGCTGGTCGACATCGTCAACCAGGACCCGCGGCGCGGCGAAGGCCATGCCACCTCGCTGACCAAGATCCGCTTTGACGAGATTGCCGTCGGGCGCCTGGGCGTGCAGGGCCTCACGCCCGAATCGATTCCGGCGCGCGGCCGCCGCGTCATTTTGCGCAACAACGCCAACCTGAGCACAGGCGGCACCGCCACCGATGTGACCAGCGACGTCCACCCTGAAGTTGCCGCACGCGCGGTAGCCGCCGCGCAGATGGTGGGCCTGCACATCTGCGGCGTCGACATAGTCTGCGAAAGCGTTCTGCGTCCGCTAGAAGCGCAAAACGGTGGGGTCGTTGAAGTCAACGCCGCGCCTGGCCTGCGCATGCACCTGTCGCCGTCATACGGCAAGGGCCGCGCCGTCGGCGGCGCGATGATCAATGAGCTGTTTGCGCCCGGCGACGACGGCCGGGTGCCGGTGGTGGCCGTGACTGGCACCAACGGAAAAACCACCACCACACGCCTCATCACGCACCTGCTCACCGCCAGCGGCCTGCGCTGCGGCATGACCAACACCGACGGTGTCTACATCAACGGTCGCCAGACCGACAGCGGCGACTGCAGCGGCCCAAAAAGTGCCCGCAACGTGCTGATGCACCCTGACGTGGACGCCGCCGTGTTTGAAGTGGCGCGCGGCGGCATACTGCGCGAAGGCCTCGGGTTTGACCGCTGCCCGGTCGCGGTCGTGATCAACATCGGCGCCGGCGACCACCTGGGCGCGAACCACGTCACCACCGTGCAAGACCTGGCCATGATCAAACGCGTGATTGTGCAAAATGTCGCCCCTACCGGTTATGCGGTCCTGAACGCGGCCGACCCCATCGTCGCCGCGATGGCCGCCGATTGCCCGGGCAACGTGATCTTTTTCGCCGCCGACCGGCACCACCCGCTGATGGCCGCACACCGGGCCCAGGGCAAGCGGACGGTCTACGTCGACGGCAACGCGCTGGTCGCCGCCGAAGGCGCATGGCGCGAACGCGTGCCGCTACACAGCGTCCCGTTGACGCGCGGCGGCAGCCTGGGCTTTCAGGTTGAAAACGCCATGGCGGCACTGGCAGCCGCGTGGGCTATCGGCGTCACTTGGGACACCCTCAAAAGCGGGCTGGCCACCTTTGTCAACGATGCGCACAATGCACCCGGCCGCTTCAACGTGATGGACTACCGCGGCGCCACTGTCATTGCCGATTACGGCCACAACCCAGACGCCATGCGCGCGCTGGTGGCCGCGGTGGAGGCAATGCCCGCCAAGCGTCGCAGCGTGGTCATCAGCGGCGCCGGCGACCGGCGCGACAGCGACATCAGCGACCAGACCGCCATTCTGGGTCAGGCCTTTGACGACGTCATCCTCTACCAGGACGCCGCCCAACGCGGCCGTGCCGACGGCGAGGTGATGAGCCTGCTGCGCGAGGGCCTGGCCAGCGCCAGCCGAACCACCTATATCGATGAGATCCGCGGCGAGTTTCTGGCGATAGACACCGCGCTGGCGCGCCTGCAGCCGGGCGATTTGTGCCTGATCCTGATTGATCAGGTGCAGGAGGCACTGGCCCACCTGGCGGAGAGGCTGAAGGAAGGCAGGGAGGCGCTCGCTGCGGTTGCCTGAACTAGCGCGGGCTTGTTTGGCACGGTTACTGTGCTACTGCGCCAGCGCTGGTCGCCCCAACAGATAGCGGGACACTTGGCTAAACTGCATCCGCATGAGCGCGCTTTGCGCGTGTCTCATGAAACTATCTACATCATCTACGCCAACCCCGAGGCGAGCTGCGTACGGGCGCCCCCACAAAACCCTGGGTGAGACCTCGCTCTTTGAGGTCTACAGCCAGTGGCTGGCACGCTTTCAGCGCGATCCAAATACAATCCAATAAACTAGCCCTTGTTGCGCTTGGTCTTGAGACCGCTCTCATTAAATATGACCTGGCAGCTATCTATTTAATAGCATCTTGCCGCGCGAACACGCCAAAGCATCGATCTGACAACTCAATCTTTGAGGTCTGCCGGAACCTTCCCCCCGTTCGCAGCGAGCTTGTTCATGACTTGTTTGTGCAGCCAGATGTTCATGGACGCGCTATCCCCAGTGTCGCCGCTGTAGCCCAGCTCTAGGGCCAGCTTTTTTCGCTCGCTCAGGCTGCTATCGATGTTAAGCAGCTTCATCAGGTCAACAATCGACGTTTTCCAATTCAGCTTTTCTGAATTTTTACTGGCCAGATCATTCAGCACAGCTTCAACATCGACCTGCTGCACGGGGGCTGTCGCAGCAGGTGCAGTCGCCGGCGCTGTGGTGCCGGCGGGAGGTGTTTGGGTGGTTTGGGACGACGGGAACAGTTTCCCGAATATTTTGCCAAGAATACTCATGCTTGATCCAATCCATGAAATGTGAAGAACTCGATGGTAGGCATGGCTTTTTTCTATTCTCGGCAGAAACATGCGCGACACCCTGTAGGAAAAGTGGCTCACTATTGAATACCAAGCTGATAACCGCCATCCAAACAACGAGGATCTCAAGTGGCGCTGCTGCCAGGCCAGAATGCAGTGAAATGGGCACCGTGTCCCACGAATCCCTACCCGATGTCGTCAGCGTGCGGGGGGAATTCACTGCAACGAGGCCACGCTCCGCCTTTGATGCCGCACCCCTCGCTGAGCCACCTTGTCGCCATTGCCTACAACGTTTTCATCGCAGTCCTACCCTGCGGCAGACGCTGCATTGGGCAAAATGAACCCCCTCAGAGGCGCTTTAAAAATTTTGACCTGCGGGACTCCATGAAATTTCTGGCATCCGCCCTTGTGGCCCTGGCTATGTTGCTCACTGGGTGCAGCAGCACGACGCAAGGGGGTGCCGTGGGTGCATCGCGCTCCCAGCTACTTCTGGTGTCTTCGCAGGATCTCGAGCAGATGGCTGCGCAGGGATATGCCAGGCTCAGCGCGGCGGCGGCTGCCAAGGGAGCACTCAATACCGACACGGCCATACTCGGGCGCGCTCGCGCGGTCGCGGCACGCATCCAGCCGCAAACGGGCGTCTTCCGCGCCGATGCGCCTCGCTGGCAGTGGGAGGTCAACGTCATCGAGAGCGAGCAGCTCAACGCTTTCTGCATGCCCGGCGGGAAAATCATGTTTTACACGGGCCTGATTCGCAAGCTCGGTCTCAGCGACGACGAAATTGCCGTGGTGATGGGGCATGAAATTGCCCACGCCTTGCGCGAGCATTCTCGTGAGCAGGTGTCCCAAGCCATCGCCGCCCAGACCGCCATCGGTGTCGGCGCCCAGTTGCTTGGCTTGGGCGGCGGTGCATCACAGCTGACCGGGGCCGCCTACGAAGCGCTGGTGGCCACGCGTTTCAGCCGCGCCCACGAAACCGAAGCCGACCGCATCGGCCTCGAACTGATGGCGCGCGCCGGCTACAACCCGCAAGCTGGCCTGAGCTTGTGGCAAAAAATGGGAAGCGCAGGAAGCGGCGCCGAGCCGCCCGCGTTTTTGAGCAGCCACCCCACGGACAGCAGCCGCGTTCAGCAAATCCAGGCCTTGCTGCCGACGGTCATGCCGCTCTATCAGGCGGCAAGGCGCTAAACCCCTGCTCAGCGGCGAGCAACCGACAGCCAGGATGCCTTTCGGGAGGGTTCCGCGCGAGGAGGCATGGGCGGACAGAGCAGGCCGGCCTGCCCCGGAGGGAGCGAAAAGGCCTCGCAACGCATCAGACCTCACAGAATCATCCTGGAATGAAGTGTGTCCGGCTTACCCTTCCCGGGTTCACCCCACACCGATAGACGCCGATAACTCCTCCGGCTCATTTGCAGCCGCTCGTAGCGACTGGCGCACCGGTGACGCAGATTCCATG
>JBKJZS010000161.1:0-2999 GCA_046714915.1 Polaromonas sp.
GTGATGCGCTTGGCTTGGGCAATCGCGTCGAGCAGCTTTTCAGGCAGCACCAAGCGCGCCAGGAGATCGGCGCGCAGGGTCAGCAGCGCTTCGCCGAGTGCCTGCTTTTCATCGGCTTCGGCCTTCAACTGGGTCTTGCTCGGCGGCCCTGCTTCTTCGAGGGCGATTTCTTCGGGTTTCACAAACCGGCCGCTGGACCAGTAGCCTTTGACGGCCTTTGGGGTCTTGTTGTTCATGTCAGTCAGTATCATAGCCACCCATATGAGCCAGAAATCCCCCACCAGAACGTCCCGCAAGCCTTCCCGAATGACCAATCGACAGCCTGAGTCTGGGTTCAGCTTCCACCGCGATTTTTTTGAAAAGCTGGTCGATACCGCGCTCGGCCACGCCAAAAAACTCGGCGCCACCGATGCCGCTGCCGAAGCTTCCGAGGGCTGTGGCCTGAGCGTCAGTGTTCGCAAAGGCGAGCTGGAAAATGTCGAGCGCAACCGTGACAAGTCACTCGGCATTACCGTCTACATCGGCCAGAAGCGCGGCAACGCCGCGACCAGCGATTTTTCCAGGGCGGCGATCGAGCAGACCGTGCGGGCGGCTTACGATATTGCACGGTTCACCGCCGAAGACAAGACCTCCGGCTTGCCGGCGGATCGGGACATTGCCCGCGTCCACCCCGAGCTCGACCTGTTCCATCCGTGGGCCATCAACTCAGAGCAGGCAGCCCAGCTGGCGCTGCAATGCGAAGGCGCAGCCCTGGAAACCAGTCGCCTGATTACCAACAGCGAGGGCGCTGGCGTATCGGCCCAGCAAAGCCATTTTTTCAGCGCCCACACGCGTGGTTTTCGCGGCGGTTACGCGAGCTCGCGCCACAGCATTTCTGTCGCTCCGATTGCCGGCAAGGGCAGTCACATGCAGCGCGATGCCTGGTACAGCTCGATGCGCGATGCCCGCGATCTCGCCAGCCCGCAGGCGGTAGGCCGCTATGCCGCCGAACGCGCGCTGTCGCGCCTGAAAAGTCGAAAAATTGCCACGACCCAATGCCCGGTACTGTTCGAGTCGCCGTTGGCCGCCGGCCTGTTGGGCGGCTTTGTGCAGGCCGTCAGCGGCGGTGCCCTCTACCGCAAAAGCACCTTTCTCTTGAACAGCCTGGGCAAGGCAGCCTTCCCGGGCCACATCGACATCAGCGAAGACCCGCACCTGCCCAAGGGCAAGGGCAGCGCCCCGTTTGACGAAGAAGGCGTCAAAACCCGCGCGCGCAAGGTGGTCGAGGCGGGCATTGTGCGGGGTTACTTTTTAAGTACCTACTCGGCGCGCAAGCTAGGCATGCGAACCACGGGCAATGCCGGGGGTTCGCACAACCTCGTGATGACGAGCCGCCAGACTGCGCCGCGAGACGACCTGGGTGCCATGCTGCGCAAGCTGGGTACGGGCCTTTTTGTGACCGAGCTGATGGGGCAGGGTGTCAACTACGTGACTGGCGACTATTCGCGCGGCGCCTCCGGCTTCTGGGTCGAGAAAGGCCGGATTGCCTTTCCGGTCGAAGAGATCACGATTGCCGGCAATCTCAAAGACATGTTGATGGGCATTGTGGCGGTCGGTGCGGATGTCTACAACTACGGCGCCAAAAGTGTGGGGTCGATCCTGATCAACCGGATGAAGGTGGCCGGGTCTTAGGCAGAACATGGGGGGCGCGCAACGCGAAAGCTGCTTGCAATGATGCTGAATTTCGCGACCCACGATCCGCGATCCGGCTGGGCCGTCGCTGCTTTTTGCGCAACGCGGACGCGGTGTTTCAGCCCCGCTTGCGGGGACTGACGCGAGCAGCGAAGACCGAGGAAGCGGGCCCCCATGCCCCGCGACCGAAGTTGCTGCATCGCCCGCTATTCGCCAGTCCGCGCTACCCTGCCAGAGCGGCCTTCACCGCCGCAGACACTTGCCCCATGTCCGCCTTGCCAGCGAGCCGGGTTTTCACCACCCCCATCACCTTGCCCATGTCGCCGGGGCCCAGGGCGCCGAGTTCTGCGACGATGGCCCTGACTTCTGCCGTGACTTCTTCGGCACCCATACGCGCGGGCAGGTAAGCCTGCAGCACGGTGACCTCGGCCGCCTCCTTGTCGGCCAGGTCGGTGCGCCCGGCTTTCTGGAAGGCCTCGATCGAGTCCTTGCGCTGCTTGAGCAGCTTGTCGACGATCACGACCACGGCGGCATCGTCAAGCAGGATCCGCTCATCAACCTCCTTTTGCTTGATGGCCGCCAGCAGCAGGCGGATCGCGCCCAGGCGCTCGCTGTCCTTGGCGCGCATGGCGGTTTTCATGTCGGCGGTGATCTGGTCTTTGAGTGACATGGGTGTCTCCAACGGTAAAAGTTAAAAAGCCCGCTGGAGCGTTAAAAGTACAAAAGCCCGCAGAGCGTCCTCGTGCGGGCTTTTTGGATTTCCAGAAGGCGTGTACCGAATCAGTACAGCTTCTTGGGCAACTGCATGGAGCGGATGCGTTTGTAGTTGCGCTTGACGGCAGCGGCCTTCTTGCGTTTACGCTCAGCCGTTGGCTTTTCGTAAAACTCGCGAGCGCGCAAGTCGGTCAGCAGGCCGAGTTTTTCGATGGTGCGCTTGAAGCGGCGCAAAGCCACGTCGAAGGGCTCGTTGTCTTTTACACGGATGGTCGTCATTGATGAATGGATCCAAAATTTGGCGCCTTTAGTGATCTGATCAGAATCAGGCCAGACGCGGGTTTGCTAGCAAAGCCTTGGATTATAGCGAGATTTCGGCGCAAGCCTTTGCAACTCGATAGGCGGCGCTGTCAATTTGCTGCCGGGACGGTTGGTTTGGCAACCAGGGCCTGCGCACAGGCATGGGCCGAAGCCCAAGCCCACTGAAAATTGTATCCGCCGAGCCAGCCCGTAACATCTACAACTTCGCCGATGAAATAGAGTCCCGCGATCTTTTTCGATACCATAGTCTGAGATGACAATTCCGCAGTCGAAACCCCGCCAAGCGTTACCTC
>JBKJZS010000162.1:0-3800 GCA_046714915.1 Polaromonas sp.
CGGGTTCATGGATTGCGGGTCAAGCCCGCAATGACAAGTCAACGTTTTTTCATTGCTGCGTAGGGTGAGTGACTTAGCTGAACAGTATTGGGGCTAAAGGCATAAATCATCATGAAACCTGATTGAAAACAGTCATTCGCTGACTTTGCCGCGCGAACTCTTGATCTCCGAGCGCTGGCTTTTGCCGGCCAGGCGGCGCTGCTTGGAGCCGTAAGTCGGTTTGGTGGCGCGCCGGGGTTTGGGCGGAACGGAGACACCATCGACCACCTCCTGCAAACGGGCCAGCGCATCGGCGCGGTTCATTTCCTGCGTTCGGTGCTGCTGCGCCTTCAGGACGAACACGCCTTCCTGCGTGATGCGGCTGTCGCTGAGCCCCAGCAGCCGCTCCTTGATCGCGTCGGGCAGTGATGAAGCGGCAATGTCAAAGCGCAGATGGATGGCGCTGGACACCTTGTTGACGTTTTGCCCGCCCGCGCCCTGGGCCCGGATGGCGCTGAACTCGACCTCGCGCTCGTCCACCAGAAATTTCGGCAAGGTGGACATGGATGGGGTCAGGTGACCGAATCAGGCCAGCTCGGCCAGACCGGCGATGGCCAGGGCATAACCCTTGACGCCAAACCCGGCCATCACCGCTTTGGCCACCGGCGAGATGTAGGAGTGGTGCCGGAAAGCCTCGCGCGCATGGACGTTGCTGATGTGCAGCTCAATCAGCGTCACGCCCGCGCCCTTGATGGCGTCATGCAGCGCCACGCTGGTGTGGGTGTAGGCACCGGCATTGAGTACCACACCGGCCAGCGTGCCGGCCGCCTGCGCGCGCCCTGCCTCCTGAATGGCGTCGATCAGCGCGCCCTCGTGGTTGCTCTGGCGAAAGTCGAGCTTGAAGCCATGCGCGGCGCAAGCCTTGGCGCACAGCGTCTCCACATCGGCCAGCGTTTGCGAGCCGTACACGGCGGGTTCGCGCGTACCCAGCAAATTGAGGTTCGGACCGTTCAGGATCAGGGCTGTTTTCATGAGAAAAAATCTTTCTGTTTTTGTTCCGCGGTACGCCAGTGTTGCAGGGCCTGGCCCCTTCTGATTATCGGCTCCGCCCGCGCCGACTGGCGGCCGACCTGTTTAATGCACGCTTGCAAAAAAGAGTTCCAGCAATTGGGCAAAGGCCTCGGGTTGCTCCACTGCACTGAGGTGAGCGGCGTCCAGGGTGCGCAACTGCGCGCCCGTGATGCTGTCCGCGATGGCCTGCGACATCGCCACCGGGGTGGCCTCATCGCGGGTGCCGCCAATCACCAGCGCCGGGCACCGGATGCCTAAATTGCTGACACGAAAGTCGATGGCTGCGACCGCTTCGCAACTGGCCGCATAGGCTACTGCATCGGTTTTTTCCAACCGGTGCTGCAGAGCCGCCACACGCTGTGCGCTGCCGCCGGCAACGCCCGCCCTGAACTCGGGCGTGAACCAGCGCTGCATGGCGCCGTCGGCAATGGCCGCAACACCCTTCGCCAGCACGGTGTTGACGCGGGCCTGCCATAAAGCGCGGGCCGCATCGTCATACCAGCTGGCCGAATTGGCGATGACTATGCTTTTGACGAGTTGCGGGTGGCGTGCGGCCAGAGCCTGCGCCGTCATGCCACCCAGGCTCAGACCGACAAAATGCACCCGGTCTGGCGTCTGTGCGCCGATCAGCCTGGCAGCGTCGTCGGCCAGCAGGTCCAGCGAGTACGGCCCCGCTGGGGCCTCCGACTGCCCGTGCCCGCGGTGGTCGTAACGCAGCACGGTGTAGCGGGGTTTTAGCAAGGCGGTGACACTGTCCCACATGCCGAGATCGCAGCCCAGCGCGTGGCTTAACACCACCAGCGGTCCCTGGCCTTCCTTGACCCAGTGCAATGCAGGTTTTTTCATGTCCTCTTTCTCACAACGAGGTGTCAGGGGGGAAGCCGGTGGAGGCTTTTGCGGCAAGCAGGCCTTTTTCACGCAGGATATCGCCCGCCAATGAAAACGCGTGATTGGCAGCCGGAACGCCGCAATAAATAGCCGCCTGCAGGATGACTTCCTTGATGTCTTCGGGAGTGAGCCGCGAGTCCGGCGGGCCATCCAGGCCGGCGCGCACGTGCAGCGCAAATTCCTCGTAGGCCTTCAGCGCGATCATGGTGGACAACACCATCAGGCGCCGCGTCTTGTCGCCGAAAGCGGGGCGACCCCAAATGTCATTCCACGCATAACGCGTGATCAGGTCCTGAAATTCCCCGTTGAAGTCATTGCGACCGGCAATCGACTTGTCTACCCAGGCATCGCCCAGCACGCGTCGGCGGTTGAGCAGGCCTTGGTCGTAGTCGTTTTTTGTATCGCTCATGGAGCCTCCTGTGAAGTCTGCAGCGAGGCGCGCAATTGCGCCAGGCGCGGCGGCACCCGCAAAGCGACCTGCTCTGCCAGTTGCACGTTAAACCATTCATCAATCGCCTCAGCGGGCAATTGCGCAGCCAGCGTGTCGATATTGGCGCGCATGCGTCCGGTGTCGACCTGCAGGCCGGGAACCATCCGGGCCATGGCCTGCGCGGCGCCGGTGAAAGCCCCCAACACCGCGGGGCTGGAGAGAAATTCATCAAAAATGCTCATGCGGCATTCTAGACAGAGCAGAGCCAGCAAGCAGGTACCGGCCCCGGCGGGAAGCGCGGCTACACGCAATACGTTCAGCCCAACCCTTGTCCCTGGTTTGTCATTCCGGGCCCCGGATCAAGTCCGGGGCAGGCTCTGATGCGGGATCCATGGCTTACGGGCCGGGCCGAAGCGTGATGCCGCGGAACGTGCATTGCATAGGCCTGGCATTGGGCTCGCTCCACTGGACAGATGCGCGCCCGGACGTTTCGCGGGCCCAGCCCGCAATGACATGTCAACGTTGTTGTCATTCCGGCTCAATTTAAATGTTTTATCTGAACCGTCTTGCGGCTACGCGACAATCTGGTGACCCATGCACAGCCGCCACTTTCTCCAGCTCATCGCTTTGTCGGCGCTTTGGGGCGCCTCGTTTCCATTCATCCGTATCGCCAGCCCTGCGCTCGGGCCCTGGGGCCTGGCGGGCATACGCTGCGCCTTGGCGGCTGCAGTGCTGGCCCTGTTGATGACCGTGCTGCACGAGCGCTGGCCGGCGCGCGCCGGCTGGCCGCAGCTGCTGCTGCTGAGCATGCTGACGGTGGTCGCGCCGTTTGTGCTGTTCGGCTGGGCCGGCCTGTATTTGCCGGCCGGTTACTCCGCCGTGTTGAACGCCACCGCGCCCCTGTTCGGCGTGCTGGCCGCCGCGGTGGTCGGTGAAGAACGGCTCACGCTGCGCCGCCTGTTTGGCTGCGCGGTCGGCTTTGCGGGTGTTGCCTTGCTCGTGCGTCTCGGGCCAGTGGCCGTGACCCTCCCGGTGCTGTTGGGCGCTCTGGCCTGCGTGGCGGCAGCGGCTTGCTATGCCTGCGGTACGATTTTGATGAAACGGGCCACCCTGGCGCACCAGCCGCTGGCTGCTTCGGCGGCTGTGCACGTTGCGGCAACCTTGCTGCTGCTGGTGCCAACCGGGCTGTCCGTTCCGTCCATGCAGCTGAGTACCAGCGCACTGGTTGCAGTGGCGGTGCTGGGTCTGGTGACCAGCGGCTTCATGTACTGGATCAGCATGCGGCTGATGCGCGAAATTTCGGCCAGCGCGGCCACGTCGTCGGCTTTCATGATTCCGCTGTTCGGGGTCACCTGGGGCGCGCTGTTCCTGGGGGAGCAGGTCACGGCCAGCATGCTGCCCGGCTGTGTGCTGGTGCTGGCCGCCACGGCGC
>JBKJZS010000163.1:0-1623 GCA_046714915.1 Polaromonas sp.
GATACCGTCCACGCCGTCGGTGGCAGCTATGGCCTCCAGATGATCCAGTGCATTTTTTGTTTCGGCCTGCACCAGCAGACAGATCTGCTGGTTCGCTTGGTGCGCATAAGACGGGTAACGCCCCCAGCGCGAAGCGCGGGCGCCGGCCATGCCGCGGATGCCGCCGCGCCCGTCGTCCTGGGGGTAACGCGTGGCGCGCACCAGCGACGCGGCTTGCGCTGGCGTGTCCACCATCGGGACCAGCAGCGTCTGCACGCCGATGTCGAGGTACTGCTTGATCAGCGCCTCGCCGACCTGGCCGTGGCCCATGGGCACGCGGGCGATCGGCTGCGAGGCATAAGCCGCGATGGCCTGCAGCTGCGCCAGAATGCTGCGCACATCATTGGGCGCATGTTCGCCATCAAGCAGCAGCCAGTCGAAGCCGGCACCCGCGCAAATTTCGGTGGTGTAGGCGTCGTCCAGGCCCAGCCACAGACCGATCTGCGTCTGTTTGTTGTGCAGGGCTAGCTTGAAGGTGTTGACGGGGGTTTGCATGGTTGTTCTTTCAGACGAAGCGCAAGGCGCCTGGAAAATTTTTTGAATCGGCTCGCTTGCCTTTGCAGGCTGCTGCCGTGGGTTCGGGCGCTGGCAATGAGCCACTTGGTGAACATCAAATCACGCCTTCAGTCCCACGCATTCGGTGCCTGCATATCGACGCCCGCACGCCAGCGGACTTAGTTGCCGATCCGGCTCTGCAGGTTGCTGTGTCTGGCGTCGTACACCTGCACACCTTCGTCGATTTGCAGCGTGATACCCATCAAGGTTTGAGAAAACATCGGTTCAAAATGGACTTTTGTCCGAGCCATCAGCGCGTCACCCGCTGCTTTTTTAATGGCATCACTGCGCCCGGTCGCAATCCGCAGGTTCAGGTAGACGAACCCGAAGTCCGGGTTGCCGTCAGCTACCGCGTAGCAGGGTGCCGGATAGGCCAGCACGCGCGTGCCGCCGACTGGAAACACGGGCCGGCCCTGTTCATCCTTGAGCTGAATCAGCACGTTTGCCAAGGCCCTGCACAGCGTGCCCATGTCCGCCCGCGCCTCCAGGTTGGCGGTGTATTCGATTTTGAGATGCGGCATGTCAGACTTTCGATGTGTTCAAGGGGTGACAGAAAATCGTGCATAAATCTCCCCGGGGCCCAGGCTGCCAAATCAAGCTGTCACCTTGGGCGCAGGAAGCGCCTGGCTGCCCAAGCGCAATGACCTGGTCCAGCAACGCGTGGCGCGGCCCCTTTTTTTTCCCCAAACGGATTTTCCATCCCTGCGTGCTGAATTTCGATGGTCTTTGGGGCAGCGTGGCCAACATTTGAATGCCCGCTGCAGTGACTTCCACAACAGTGCGGTGCTGTCCGCCGGATCGTACGCCGAATCTGCCGGTCCAGCGCCCTCCGGGTCAGCCCGCCGGTCAGGCGGGAGCCCAGGATGAAAGCCTTCCGTGGCACCCGGCTGGCTAGAAACAGACCCGGTTCGCACCGGACCCGCCGCGCGCGCCCCGGCGGTTCGCGCAGGGCGTGTTCGCGCAACTTGAGCCCGCTGTGCGCCATCACCGAGGCGCGCGCCGCCAGCAGCAGGCGAGACAGATCGCGGT
>JBKJZS010000164.1:0-2173 GCA_046714915.1 Polaromonas sp.
CTCGACAGCCAGGCCGCGATGGTGCGTTTCCTGAACCTGATCGCCAGCGAGCCCGACATCGCCCGTGTACCCATCATGATCGACAGTTCAAAGTGGAGCGTGATCGAGGCCGGGCTGCGCTGCATCCAGGGCAAGGGCATCGTCAACTCGATCTCGATGAAGGAAGGGCTGGAGCTCTTCAAGCACCAGGCCAAGCTGCTCAAGCGTTACGGCGCGGCCGCGGTGGTGATGGCGTTTGACGAAAAAGGCCAGGCCGACACCTACGAACGCAAGATCGAGATCTGCGAGCGCGCCTACCGCGTGCTGGTCGACGAGCTCGACTTTCCGCCCGAAGACATCATTTTCGACCCCAACATCTTTGCCATTGCCACCGGCATTGAGGAGCACAACAACTACGCGGTGGACTTCATCAACGCGACGCGCTGGATCAAGCAGAACCTGCCCGGCGCCAAGGTCTCTGGCGGTGTGTCGAACGTGAGTTTCAGCTTTCGCGGCAACGACCCGGTGCGCGAAGCCATTCACACCGTCTTTTTGTACCACGCGATTCAGGCCGGCATGGACATGGGCATCGTTAACGCCGGCATGGTGGGGGTCTATGACGACCTGGAGCCGACGCTGCGCGAACGGGTTGAAGACGTGGTGCTCAATCGCACGCCGGTCTACAGGCCGGGCGAGCCCCACGTGAGCCCCAGTGAGCGCCTGATCGAAGTCGCTGAAAGCGCGAAAAGTGGCGCCCGGGACGACAGCAAGAAAAACGAATGGCGCGCCCTGCCGGTACGCCAGCGGCTCTCGCATGCCTTGGTGCACGGCATGAACGAGCACATCGTGCCCGACACCGAGGAAGTGTGGCAAGCCATCCAGGCCGAGGGCGGCCGGCCGCTGCATGTGATCGAGGGCCCGCTGATGGACGGCATGAATGTTGTCGGCGACCTGTTTGGCCAGGGCAAGATGTTTTTGCCGCAGGTGGTCAAAAGCGCGCGCGTGATGAAACAGGCGGTGGCGCATTTGCTGCCTTACATCGAGGCTGAAAAGCTGCTGCTCGAAGCCGCTGGCGGCGACGTTAAGACCAAGGGCAAGATCATCATCGCCACGGTCAAGGGGGACGTGCACGACATCGGAAAAAACATCGTCACCGTGGTCCTGCAGTGCAACAACTTCGACGTGGTCAACATGGGCGTGATGGTGCCTTGCCATGAAATTCTGGCGCGCGCCAAGGTCGAGGGCGCCGACATCGTGGGCCTGTCGGGCCTGATCACGCCCAGCCTGGAGGAAATGCAGTATGTGGCCGGCGAGATGCAAAAAGATGAGCATTTCCGCATCAAAAAGATTCCTCTGATGATCGGCGGTGCCACCACCAGCCGCGTGCACACGGCCGTGAAGATTGCGCCGCACTACGAAGGACCTGTGGTTTACGTGCCCGATGCCTCGCGCAGCGTGAGTGTGGCGCAAAGCCTGCTGTCGGATCAGGCCGCCAAGTACATCGACGAACTCAACAGCGACTACGAGAAAGTTCGCACGCAACACGCCAACAAAAAGCAGACGCCAATGTGGCCACTGGCCAAGGCGCGCGCCAACAAGACGGCGATCGACTGGACCCGCTACTCGCCCCCCAAACCCAAGTTCATTGGCCGCCGCGTCTTCAAGAACTTCGATCTCGCGGAACTGGCGAACCACATCGACTGGGGGCCCTTCTTCCAGACCTGGGACCTGGCTGGCCCCTTCCCGGCGATTCTGAAAGACGAGGTGGTCGGTACCGAGGCGGTGCGGGTCTATGCGGACGCCCAGCGCATGCTCAAGCGGCTGATCGAGGGCCGCTGGCTGACGGCCAGCGGCGTCATCGGCCTGTACCCGGCCAACAGTGTCGGCGACGACATCGAAAACTACACCGACGAGTCGCGCACCCAGCTGGCGATGACCTGGTATGGCCTGCGCCAGCAAACCGAGAAAACCGCCCTCGACGCTGTGATGCGGCCCAGCCGCTGCCTGGCCGACTTCGTGGCGCCGAAAGGGATTGCTCCTGAATTAATAGCTGCTTGCGACCGTGCAACAAGGGCTACAGGCCAAAAAGACTCAAAAATTGAGGACTACATCGGCCTCTTTGCGGTCACCACCGGCCTGGGCGCCGAGAAAAAGGAAAAGTACTTCAACGACGACAACGACGACTACTCGTCCA
>JBKJZS010000165.1:0-4329 GCA_046714915.1 Polaromonas sp.
ATTGCCGACAATCGTCGCGCCCTTGACGGGGTACAGAATTTTTCCGTTTTCGACCCAGAAGGCCTCGCTGGCAGAAAATACGAACTTGCCGGAGGTGATATCGACCTGACCGCCGCCGAAGTTGGTCGCATACAGGCCTTTTTTAATGCTGGCGACAATCTCTTCCGGCGCCTTGTCACCGCCGAGCATGTAAGTATTGGTCATGCGCGGCATCGGCACATGGGCATAGCTTTCGCGGCGGCCGTTGCCCGTGGCTTTGACGCCGCTCAGACGCGCATTGAGCGAGTCCTGGATATAGCCCTTCAAGATGCCGTCTTCGATCAGCACATTGCGCTGGCTGGCGTTGCCTTCGTCATCGACATTGAGCGAGCCGCGGCGGTCGGCAATTGTTCCGTCGTCCAGCACGGTGACGCCCTTGGCCGCCACGCGCTCGCCGATGCGGCCCGAAAACGCGCTGGAGCCCTTGCGGTTGAAGTCGCCCTCCAGACCGTGGCCAATCGCTTCGTGCAGCAGAATGCCGGGCCAGCCGGGGCCCAACACGACCGTCATTTCGCCGGCCGGCGCCGGACGCGCATCGAGGTTGGTCAGCGCAGCGCCTACCGCATCATTGACGTACTGGGTGATTTGCGCGTCGTCAAAATAAGCCAGGCCAAAGCGGCCGCCACCGCCGCCCGAGCCCATTTCGCGGCGACTCACGCCGGCGACTTTTTGCTCGGCAATCACCGTCACGCTCAGGCGCACCAGAGGACGCACATCAGCGGCCAGCGTCCCGTCGGCGCGCGCCACCATCACCACGTCGTATTCGCTGGCCAGCCCGGCCATAACCTGCACAATGCGCGGGTCTCTGGCCTTGGCCAGCTTTTCCACTTTTTCAAGCAGCTTGACCTTAGCCGTGCTGCCCAAGGTCGCGATCGGGTCCAGATCCTGGTAAAGCGAGCGGCCAGGCGCTATTTTTCGGGCACCCACCTTGGCGCGACCCACCTGGGTGGCAGCGGAGATGCTGCGCACAGTGCGCGCCGCATCAAGCAGCGATGCCTCGGAAATGTCGTCGGAATAGGCAAATGCCGTTTTTTCGCCGCTGACGGCGCGTACGCCGACACCCTGGTCGATGCTGAAGGAGCCGGTCTTGACGATGCCCTCTTCCAGGCTCCAGCCTTCGCTGCGTGTGTACTGGAAATACAGGTCCGCATCATCGACCCCGTGCGAAGTGATTTCACCCAACGCCCGGATCAAATGCGCCTCGGTCAGCCCGAAAGGCGCGAGCAGGAGTTTTTGCGCGATCGCCAGCCGTCCCGAGGTGGATTCAGAGCTCGGACGGGTTGCGGGTGCAACGGCAGAGGCTGACTTGCGGGCAGAAGCCGATGAAGATTTAAGTGAGGTCATGCAGTCATTGTAGGCAGTCTGACCTGGGCACGTCCCGACAAGGCTTTACCCGCCAGAGCGGGTATCTGCCCCAAAAATCGGGGCCCTCACCGGTTTGCCAGGTATTTGAAAATCGCGGCGTCATCGAGCCCGGCCAACCCCGCCTGGTGGGCTTCCGCAAAGACCTGACTCGCACGCGCGCCCAGCGGGCCTTCGAAGCCGGCAGCACGCGCCGCGTCGACCGCCAGGCGGGTGTCTTTTTCAAGCAGGGTCACGTGGGCACGCGGCGCGTAGTCCCCGGCAATCGCGCGGCGCATGCGGTCAGACCCGATCCAGCTCTGCCCGCTGGACTGTTCGATCACGTCCAGAGTCTGGCCCGGGTCCAGGCCCAGGCGCCCAGCCAGGGCCAGCACCTCAGCCGCGCCCACCAGGTTGATGCCTGCCAGCAGGTTGTTGACCAGCTTGGTGCGGGCGCCGTCGCCAGGTTTTTCGCTGATCCGAAACACCTTGCTCGACAGAGCCTGCAACAACTCCGCCTGCTCTTCATACACCGCGGACGCGCAGGCAACCATCAGGCTCATCGAACCATCGCGCGCCCGAGCCGGACCGCCCGACATCGGCGCGTCCACGGTGTGAACGCCCCGCGCAGCCAGCCGGCCGGCGAAAGACTCGACGTCCTGCGGCGCAATCGTCGGGCACAAGATCACGGTATGCCCCGGTTGCAACATACGGGCAAGGCCGTCCTGGGCAAACAGCACGGCTTCGGTTTGCGCCGCGTCCACCACGCAGACAATGAACGCTTCCGAATGGATAGCAGCCTGTGCAGGTGTGTCAATGACGCAGGCACCAATCTGTGCCATAGCGCCAGCTCGGACCGGATCAACATCACAAACCTGCACCTCCCAGCTTCGGCCAAGCAGATTGGCCGCCATGCCGCCGCCCATGTTGCCGGCGCCGATGATGGTCACGGTGGTTTTCACGACAGCGCCTCCGGTGCGGTGGTTGCAAACCCGCAGGGAAGCGTCGGCGCCACGCAGCCATTCGCCTGACTGTCGATCCCTGCTGCAGCGGGGCCCCTCGCCAAGGGGCTCATGACGGCGCCTCCGGTGCGGCTGCAGCCAGCCCTCAGGGAAGTGTCGACGCCCGGCAGCCATTCGCCTCTGTCGATCCCCGCTGCAGCGGGGCTTCGGCGCAGCGGCCGTGCCTGCGTAGCTGCACAGCGAAGCCGAAGCACTGCAGCACCTCCACTGCGCACGTTCCGTGGCGCGACGTTCCGGCGTTGCCTCGCCAAGGGGCTCATGACTGCACCAGGCGCTTGGCTTTGGAGATCGACATCAATATCCCGACCGCCAGTCCGAGGGTGACCATGGCCGTGCCACCGTAGCTGATAAAGGGCAAAGGCACGCCGACCACCGGCAAAATGCCGCTGACCATGCCCATGTTGACAAATGCGTAAGTGAAGAAAATCATGGTGACGGCCCCCGCAAGCAGCCGCGCAAACAGCGTGGGCGCTTCCAGCGCAATGGCCAGCCCGCGCAGGATCAGGAAAATAAAGCCGGCGATCAGCGCCAGATTGCCGACCAGCCCGAACTCCTCGGAATAGGCGGCAAAGATGAAGTCGGTGGTCCGCTCGGGTATGAACTCCAGATGGGTTTGCGTGCCCTGCATGAAACCTTTGCCCAGAATGCCGCCCGAGCCGATGGCGATCATGCCCTGAATGATGTGAAATCCCTTGCCCAGCGGGTCCCGGGTGGGGTCGAGCAGCGTGCAAATACGCTGCTGCTGGTAGTCGTGCAGCACTGGCCAGCGCACGCCATCCGCGCACAGCTGCGGCTCGAACCAGATCACCAGAAAAATACCGGCCAGCCCCAGCAACACCGGCGGCGCAATCAGCTTCCAGCTCAATCCGGCAAAAAAAATCACCGCCAGCCCGGCTGCCAGCACCAGCAGCGAGGTGCCCAGGTCGGGCTGCTTCATGATCAGGCCAACCGGCACAATCAGCAGCGCACTGGCCACCAGAAAATCCAGCGGCCGCAACTGGCCCTTGCGTTTCTGGAACCACCAGGCCAGCATCAGCGGCATCGCGATCTTCAGGATCTCGCTTGGCTGGATGGTCACGCCCACGTTCACCCAGCGTTTGGCCCCTTTCTTGGTGATGCCGAACACTGCCACGGCCACCAGCAAGGCGACGCCGATCACGTAGATCGGCACCGCAAAGGTCATCAGCCGCTGCGGCGGCACCTGGGCCACCACGAACATGATCATGCCCGCCAGCAGCATGTTGCGGCCATGGTCCATGAAGCGGGTGCCGTGGTCGAAACCGGAGGAATACATCGTCAGCAGGCCGGCGCAGGCCAGCAGGAAGACGGCGAAGGCCAGCGGCCCGTCGAAACCCTGCAGCATGGGTGCGACGCGCTGGCGCAGGTTGGGTTTGTCGAAGACGGCTGCCATGCCCGAATTATCCCCTCCTCCCAAAGGACAGTGGCCCCCGCAGCCGCCCCTGATAGGATGACCCTACCCTTGAGCTGAGAGTTGGCCATGAACATCCTTGTCGTCGACGACCACCCCCTATACCGCAGCGGCGTCGTGTACACCCTGCAGAATGCGGGCCAGGACGTGAACGTGACCGAGTGCGCCGTGGTCCACGCGGCTCTGGCCAAGCTCGATGCAGGCCTGCAGGTCGACCTGATGATCCTGGACTTGCAGATGCCAGGCTACAGCGGCCTCGATTCGCTCAACGAGGTGCGCACCCGCCGGCCCGATGTGCCGGTGCTGATCCTCTCGGCCAACGACGACCCGGCCATCGTGCGCGAATGCATCGAGATGGGCGCCTTCGGTTTCGTGCCGAAGTCGGCGCCCAGCGAACAGTTCCATGCCGCGTTGAAGCTGGTGCTGGCCGGCGGTGTCTACCTGCCGCCCTCCAGCCTGAGCGTGGCTGCGCCCGCCAGCCGCGCGCAGCAGGACGCC
>JBKJZS010000166.1:0-3406 GCA_046714915.1 Polaromonas sp.
ACCTGGTGAACTGCTTTCGCAACAGCGAGGACATTCCACCCATCGTGGACGAGGCCATCGCCATCGGCGCCAGGGCGGTCTGGATGCAGCTCGGCATTGCCCATGCGGAGGCCGCTGCCAAGGCTGAAGCCGCGGGTCTGCGGGTCGTGCAGGACCACTGCATCAAAATTGATCACCGCCTGCTGCTGTCACGCGGCTGGCTGCAAAAAGCCTGATCGCCAAGCTACCGCTATGCGGCCTTGCTGACCTTGCCATGCTCCAGCAGAAAGATCAGTTCCTTGACAATGCCGTACATCACCGCGCGGTCTCGCGTCGGATGGTCTGCAAACTGAACCAGGGTGGAGCCGATGCTGGCGCCAGCACGCCCGCCCTGCGCGGGCCCCCTGTCATAAACCACGCTGATGCCGTACTCGGTCATCAGGGGCCCGCAGGCCTGCCAGTCACGTGTCCATTGGGGCAGGGCAGTGGCGTTGTTCCAGAGCGTTCCGGCGCTTTCATAGCATTCTTCAATGTGCTGGTGGCCCAGCAATTGCGCCAGGTGCCGCTCTTTGGCGATGCAACTGCGAAAATACTCATGGTCATTCATGCGCATGGCGGTGCCCTTTTTCGAGCCAAGCAGAAGCTCATGCAGCATGTTAAGTCCGAATCGCGGCTGCGCATAGGCGCCGGCGCCGCCAACAGGCGGTAAACGAAACCGCGCACACCTGAGACAATCGAGCCATGTTTGCACCCCTTCAAAATGATACTTTTTTGCGTGCCTGCCTGCGGCAGGCGACCGACTACACCCCGGTCTGGTTGATGCGCCAGGCCGGGCGTTATTTGCCCGAATACCGCGCCAGCCGCGCCAAAGCCGGCAGTTTCATGGGCCTCGCCACCTCGCCGGACTACGCCACCGAAGTGACGCTGCAGCCCTTGGCCCGTTATCCGCTCGACGCCGCCATCCTGTTTTCCGACATCCTGACCGTGCCCGATGCGATGGGCCTGGGCCTGAGTTTTGCACTCGGCGAAGGCCCGCGTTTTGCCAGCCCGGTTCGCGATGAAGCGGCCGTGGCAAAGCTGCAGGTGCCCGACATGGACAAGCTGCGTTATGTGTTTGACGCAGTTACCTCGATCCGCAAGGCCCTGAACGGCCGGGTGCCGCTGATCGGCTTTTCAGGCAGTCCCTGGACGCTGGCCTGCTACATGGTCGAAGGCGCCGGCTCGGAAGATTACCGCCTGGTCAAAACCATGCTGTATCAGCGCCCGGACCTGCTGCACAAAATGCTGGCCATCAATGCCGATGCGGTCGCCGCCTACCTGAACGCCCAGATCAAGGCTGGCGCCCAGGCGGTGATGATTTTTGACAGCTGGGGCGGTGTGCTGGCCGACGCTGCCTTTCCTACTTTCAGCCTCGCCTACACCCAGCGGGTGCTCAAGCAGCTCAAGCGCTCTCACGACGGCGCGATCATTCCCCGACTGGTGTTCACCAAAGGCGGCGGGCTGTGGCTGGAGCAGATGGCCCAGCTGGACTGCGAAGTGCTGGGACTGGACTGGACCGTGAACCTCGGGCAGGCGCGGGCGCGGGTCGGCGCGCGCATGGCCGTGCAGGGCAATCTGGATCCCAACGTGCTGTTTGCCAAACCGGCCCAGATCGAGGACGAAGTGGCCAAACTGCTGGAGAGTTTTGGCCAGCCGCATGCCGATGCGAGCAGCACCGGCGCGACGCATATCTTCAATCTGGGCCATGGCATCAGCCAGCACACCCCGCCCGAGAGCGTGGAGGTGCTGGTGCGCGCCGCCCATGCTTATTCACGCCGGATGCGTACCGGAACGCCGCATTGAGGCAGTGGCATTCGCGGCCGCTAGCACAAAATCCGGCCGCGCCACCGGGACTTATTCACAAAATTCGTGCCGCGGTGCGACAAAGAACTCAGGACCGGCCAGACCTCGCTATCAAAGCCATAGCGCGCCTAAGTGATTGATTTATATAGGTTCTTCAAACTGCTTGATTTGCGGGCAATTTAAGCCAAGCCTTGATTGACGGGGCTCGGAGCAGGCCCGGGGCCGATCTATTAACAAAGTTATCCACAGAAATCTTGGAAAACTTCAAAGCGTTTTAAATCAAGTACTTACGGCGATTTTCGAAACTGTATCTGAAGACTGCCCCCTAACTCACCGCGTCAGACCCCGAGAACTACCCTCCATGAAGCACTGGCTCAGCATCGTCGTTGCAACCCCGGCCCACAGCGCGGTGGCTGGAGCACTGACCTACCGAAGTGAGTCAATGCTCGCGCCCGGAAGTCTGGTGCGTGTGCCTCTGGGTAAACGCGAGGTCTTGGGCGTGGTGTGGGAAGTGCTGCCGGACAACGGCGGCCTGCTGGAAACACAGGCAAAGTCGGTGTTGGGCGCATGCGACACTCTGGCGCCGCTGTCGGCCACCTGGCGGCGGCTGGTCGGGTTTACCGCCGCTTACTACCAGCGCTCGATCGGGGAGGTCGCACTGGCGGCCCTGCCGCCGCAATTGCGCGAGTTAAGCACGGTGCAACTGGCGCGCCGGCTCAAGCGGCCCTCGGCGGCTGCGCCGGCGGACACTCCTGCCGCTACAAATTTAATAGCTCTCAGCGCAGAGCAGGCAAGGGCCCTTGCCGAGTTTGATGCAGATACCCGGCCGGCGCTGCTGTTTGGTGCGACCGGCAGCGGCAAAACCGAGGTTTACCTGCGAGCCGCCGCCCAAGTGCTGGCCCAGGACGCCAGCGCCCAGGTGCTGGTGATGGTGCCCGAGATCAACCTGACGCCGCAGCTGCAGGCGCGTTTTGAAGAACGTTTTGCCCATTTGGGCAAGGCGCAGGTGGTGTCGCTGCACAGCGGCTTGACTCCGGCGCAACGGCTCAAGAGCTGGCTGGCCGCCCACGCCGGCCAGGCCCGGCTGGTGCTGGGCACCCGGATGGCGATTTTTGCGTCGCTGCCCAATCTGCGCCTGATCGTTGTCGACGAAGAACACGACCCCAGCTACAAGCAGCAAGAAGGCGCGCGCTATTCGGCGCGCGATCTGGCGGTTTACCGTGCGATGCTGGAGAGTTCGCCCCAAGTCGGCGGCGAAGCAAGGGCGCAATTTTCCGCCGGACCGCCCCCCGGAAAATTAGCCCCGCCGGGGGGCAGCGCATTACACGACGTGAAAAGAGGGGCGGCCGATCAGTGCCGCGTTCTGCTGGGGTCGGCCACGCCCTCGCTGGAAAGCTGGCAGGCCACGCTGGCTGGCCGCTACCAGCGCCTGACCATGAACGAACGCATCGGCGCTGCCACGCCTTCAGATAAAGCGACAAGCGTGGGGGCCAGCGAACGCAGCGCAGGGCCGCCCCAAGCAAGGCCAGCCCCCTCGGGGGGCAGCGCAGTACGCGAAGCGACAAGCGTGGGGGCCACATCCCCC
>JBKJZS010000167.1:0-4170 GCA_046714915.1 Polaromonas sp.
CCGGGCGTGAGCCGGGATTCATTTTCACTGTCACCAACTGGCGGGGACGTGGATGAGGCCTGAAGTTGTCATTGCGGGCTTGACCCGCAATCCATGCCTCGCGGGCCTGTGCAGTGGGACATGCGGCATGGTCAACGTTCTGCCAGTGACGCTCAGGACAAACGGCCTAACTGAACAGTATTGACCCTAACCCGCCTCCAGGGTGGGACAGCCGCAGCGCCGGATCGCCACCGCGCAGCATGAATCCGGGAAATTTTCGAATGTATTCGCGCAGCCATGAATCATCGGGTAGACGGCGTTTCAGCTGTCCTTTGATATCTTGATGGTCGGGAATTTACTGGAAAAGTCTTTCGCCTTGGCGGCGATGGTTATCGCCACCTGACGCGCCACGGCTTTGTAGATGCCAGCCACCTCGCCATCCGGATCGGCCACCACGGTGGGTCGGCCACTATCGGCCTGCAAACGAATCTGCATGTCCAGCGGCAGGGCACCGAGGTAATCCATACCGTAATCGGCCGCCATCTTCTTGCCGCCGTCTTCACCAAAAATATGCTCGGTATGGCCGCATTGGCTGCACACATGCACCGCCATGTTCTCCACGATACCCAAAATCGGCACGCCGACTTTTTCAAACATTTTGATGCCTTTTTTGGCATCGAGCAGCGCGATATCCTGCGGGGTGGTGACGATCACCGCACCGGTCATGGGAACGCGCTGGGAAAGAGTGAGCTGGATGTCGCCGGTGCCGGGCGGCATATCGACAATCAAATAGTCCAGGTCTTTCCAGTTGGTTTGGCGCAGCAACTGCTCCAGCGCCTGCGTGGCCATCGGACCGCGCCAGATCATGGCCTCGTCCTGCGCCACCAAAAAACCGATGGACATGACCTGGATGCCGTAGTTTTCCATCGGCTCCATGTTTTTACCGTCCACACTCTCGGGCCTGCCCTCGATTCCCATCATCATCGGCTGGCTGGGGCCGTAGATGTCAGCATCGAGCAGGCCCACGCTGGCCCCTTCGGCGGCCAGCGCCAGCGCCAGATTAACGGCTGTGGTGCTTTTTCCGACGCCGCCCTTGCCGGACGCCACAGCGACGATGTTTTTCACATTGGGCAAAAGTTGCACGCCGCGCTGCACGCTGTGGCTGGCAATCTTGAAGCCGACATTGACCGAAACGTTGCTCACCCCGGGTACGCCCTTGGCCGCCAGGATCAGCGTCTTGCGTATCCCCGCCAGCTGGCTTTTGGCTGGGTAGCCCAGCTCCACCTCGAAGGACACATCGCCACCGGTGATCTGTAGGTTTTTTAGCGCTTTGCTGCTGACAAAATCCTTGCCTGTGTTGGGGTCCAACACGGTTTGCAAGGCATTCAAAACTGCCTGTTGTTCTAGGGCCATCTGGAAAATCTCGGTTTGAATCTGACAAGGCAGGCCGGTGCTTTTGCTGCAACGCGTCTGCCAGTGGGCTTGCCCCGAGTCTAACGCCGCAACGCGAGGCCGCCAGGTCGTGGGGGATTGACCGGAGCCTACGGTGCTCTGCCAAACTCGCTCTCTGCGCAGCGGCCTCGACCCTGAGCCCATGCGGTCGCGCTGGCGGACCGCCGGGGCCGCCCCCGCGGATAAAGCCGACCCGCCGCTTCGACGGGCGCCTTGCCCACTAAACCAACTGCGTGTGCCTTGGGCACGCTGCACGTGGTGCTGGCGTCCAAAAAATTCCGTTTTGGATTCGAGCGCATAGCGCGGGACTCAGTCAGAGCATCCCTCTGCCCGGCAGAGACTTAAAATCATGGGTTAGTCCCAAAAAGCCTCAAAGCCCCTTATGCCCCAGCGCCGTCTTTTCGTTACCACCGCCCTGCCCTACGCCAACGGCAATTTTCACATCGGCCACATCATGGAGTACATCCAGGCTGACATCTGGGTGCGTTATCAACGAATGCAGGGCCACCAGGTGAACTTAGTCAGTGCCGACGACGCCCACGGCGCGCCCATCATGATTGCCGCTGAAAAAGCCGGCAAGACGCCGCAGCAATTTGTGGCTGACATTGCAGCGGGCCGCAAGGCCTACCTCGACGGCTTTCACATCAGCTTTGACAACTGGCACTCGACTGACGCGCCGGAAAATCACCAGCTCGCACAACAAATCTACCTGGATCTCAAAAAGGCGGGTTTGATTGAAACCAAAACCATCGATCAGTTCTTCGATTCCGAGAAGAACATGTTTTTGCCGGACCGTTTCAACAAGGGCCAGTGCCCCAAATGTGGTGCCAAGGACCAGTACGGCGACAACTGCGAAGTGTGCGGTGCGGTCTACGCACCGACCGACCTGATCAACCCCTACTCGGCTTTGTCGGGGGCCACGCCGGTACTTAAAAGCTCAGAGCACTTCTTTTTCAAGCTATCTGACCCGCGCTGCGTGGAGTTTCTTGAAAATTGGACGCAAGACGGCAAGCTGCAAGCCGAGGTGGCCAACAAGGTCAAAGAGTGGTTTTCAACGCGCCAGAACGCCGACGGCAGCACCAGCGAAGGTCTGGGCGACTGGGACATCAGCCGCGACGCGCCTTACTTCGGCATTGAAATTCCCGATGCGCCGGGCAAGTATTTTTATGTCTGGCTGGACGCGCCGGTCGGCTACCTGGCCGCGCTGAAAAACCTGCTGGACAAGCGCGGCCAAAGCTATGACGACTACATGGCCGATCCGGGGTTGGAGCAATACCACTTCATCGGCAAGGACATCGTCACCTTCCACACCCTGTTCTGGCCGGCGATGCTGCATTTCAGCGGCCGCAAGACGCCCGACAACATCTTCGTGCACGGCTTCCTGACGGTGAACAACGGCGAGAAGATGAGCAAAAGCCGCGGCACCGGGCTGGACCCGCTCAAGTACCTGAGCCTGGGCATGAACCCCGAATGGCTGCGTTACTACCTGGCCGCCAAGCTGAACGCGCGCAATGAGGACATTGACTTCAATGCCGACGACTTCATGGCGCGGGTGAACAGCGATTTGATTGGTAAGTATGTGAATATTGCGAGCCGGACAGCTCCTTTTTTCGCAAAGCACTTCGCCAATGAAATGCAGCCAATTGCGATGGGAAACATCCAAGGCGTCCCCGTTACAGCAGATACGGCTGGTTTTGCGGTAGCTTTAGAAAATAGCGTCCAAATCAAGGCCGCATTGGACAGCCGAGAATTCAGCAAGGCAACCCGTCTAATCATGGAAGTCGCCGATGCCATCAACAAGGAATTCGATGGTTTCAAGCCGTGGATTCTTGCAAAAACTGCAGCCACTGATCCAATCGCGAAGGAACAGCTGGCGCAGATTTGTGCTTCATCTATTGCCGGTTTTAAAGCACTCAGTATTTTTCTAAAACCAATTCTGCCTACGCTGGTTTCCGATGCGGAGCAATTTCTGAATTGCTCTCCGCTCACTTGGGAAGATTTATCTCTGCCTCTCGATCCAGCGAAGTTCATTGCACCTGGACATAAATTTAACGACTTCAGGCCTTTGATGCAGCGCGTCGATATCCAGCAACTTGAAGCATTGTTTGAGCCCCCAGCCCATATAGAACGTGCGCAAGTAGCTATTGAAACGATAGCGTCTGTTCTGCCCGGCGGCGAAGCCATCGCCCCAGCCATTTCCATCGACGACTTCGCCAAAATCGATCTGCGCATCGCCAAAATCGTTAATTGCGAGTCGGTCGAAGGCTCCACCAAGCTGCTGCGTCTGACGCTGGATGTGGGTGAAGGAAAAATGCGCAATGTCCTCAGCGGCATTGCCAGTGCCTACAAACCGGAAGACCTGATCGGCAAACACACGGTGATGGTCGCCAACCTGGCGCCGCGCAAGATGAAGTTTGGTGTCAGCGAAGGGATGGTGCTGGCGGCCAGCCAAGCCGACGAAAAAGCCCAACCCGGCATCTTTGTGCTGGAACCGGGGCCGGGCGCCGAACCCGGAATGCGCGTCCGTTAGGCCGCGCACGGGCATGCGGGTGAGGTCAGCGTGAGCGCGGCCCTCAGACGATAAAGCGCGGGGCCTTGCCCGGCCTGGCAGCCAGCTCGGTGACGGCCGCATCGAGTGAGTGCAGCAATTGCACAACACCCGGCGCCTTAAACGGTGCTGCAGCCACGGCGACCTTCAGTTGCAAAACAGTGCTGGGCGGCAGCAGCTCGGTCGGAGCC
>JBKJZS010000168.1:0-4069 GCA_046714915.1 Polaromonas sp.
CGCCCTGTTTGAGACCGAATTCAATGTGCGCATGGTTCGCGCTGAAGAAAAAATACGGGCTGAACCCGCCACCGACGGGCGTGAGAAGCTATTAAAAGTAGAGCGCGGTACGCCGCTGCTGAGCGTCGAGCGCATCGCTTACACCTACAACAATGCGCCCATGGAGCTGCGGCGCGGATACTACCGCACCGACACGCACCACTATCACAACACCTTGGGCTGAGCGTGAGTGGCGGGATTCAAGGGCAACAAATCCTCGCTCCCGAGCAACGTTTGCCTCGCCTTCGGCCGCGAAATGACAGGGCGAAAGCGCTGGGCAAACAATGGGAGCGAAGTGAAGTACTGCTCTGATGCCTGCCGGCTGAAAAAGCCAGTGTCGGACCTCGCCGAAGACCGAATCAAAAAGCAATAGCCCGCGCCGTGTGTGAGAAAGAGTCCACCCACGTCTGGTCCCATAAGGTGTTTTGGCAATACTTTTCCGACAAAAACTTCAGCCTTCCGCTGGATCAAGCCTGAGCGATGCTGCATTGCAATAGAATTTGTGTGTTTTTAGTTGCAACTGCAACGCTGACGTCAAGCCGTCAATAGTCCTTCTCACGAAAGCCCAAACAATGACAGAGCTGGCCTCCAAACAGCGTCCCAAGCGGCCCGAATTCCGCAACATCAACGCTTTTAAAGACCTGATGACCTACCGCATGACCCCGGCGGCCTGGGTCTCGATCCTGCACCGCGCCAGCGGCGCGATCATGTTTGTCCTGCTGCCCTTCATCATCTGGATGTTCGACACCTCGATTTCCTCCGAAATTTCATTTGCCCGGTTCAAGGCCGCGTTCAACGTCGGCATGCTGGGTTTGCCAGGCTTCATCTGGAAACTGGCGGCCCTGGCGCTGATCTGGGCCTATCTGCATCATTTCATCGCCGGACTGCGTCATCTTTATATGGACGTGACCCACCGCCTGAGCAACGAATTCGGCAAAACCACCGCACTGGTGACGCTGGCACTCAGCATCGCAGCAACGCTGGTGCTGGGCGCCAAGCTGTTTGGTCTTTACTAATAAAAAAGAAGGAACGACCATGTCTGTGAACTACGGCTCCAAACGCCTCGTTGTCGGCGCCCACTACGGCCTGCGCGACTGGCTCGGCCAGCGCATCACCGCGGCCCTGATGGCTCTTTTTACCGTTTTGCTGCTGGCCCAGGTGATCTTCAGCAAAGGCCCCGTCGGCTACGACCAGTGGGCCGGCATTTTTTCGTCGCAGTGGATGAAAGTGCTGACCTTCACCGTCATCATCGCCCTGCTCTACCACGTCTGGGTCGGCATGCGCGACATCTGGATGGACTACATCAAGGCGGTCTGGCTGCGTCTGTCACTGCAGGTATTCACCATCGTTTGGCTGGTCGCTTGCGCTGGCTGGGCGATTCAAGTCCTGTGGCGCCTCTGAGCCCTTTAGCCCACCTCTGACGACCGACTGTAAAAAACAATCATGACTGCATCCTCCAAGCTTCCCAAACGTAAATTCGACGTGGTGATCGTCGGGGCCGGCGGCTCCGGCATGCGCGCTTCGCTGCAACTGGCCCGAGCCGGTTTGAACGTCGCGGTGATCTCCAAAGTGTTTCCGACGCGCTCGCACACGGTCGCCGCCCAGGGCGGTATTGGCGCGTCGCTGGGCAACATGTCAGAGGACAACTGGCACTACCATTTTTACGACACCGTCAAGGGTTCCGACTGGCTCGGCGACCAGGACGCGATTGAATACATGTGCCGCGAAGCGCCCAAGGTCGTGTACGACCTGGAGCACATGGGAATGCCCTTTGACCGCAACCCCGACGGCACGATTTACCAGCGCCCGTTTGGCGGCCACACCGCCAACTACGGCGAGAAGCCGGTGCAGCGTGCCTGCGCCGCCGCCGACCGCACCGGTCACGCGATGCTGCACACGCTTTACCAGCAAAACGTCAAGGAAAAAACCAGCTTTTTTGTCGAGTGGCTGGCGATGGACCTGATTCGTGACGCCGATGGCGACGTCGTTGGCGTGACGGCCATCGAGATGGAAACCGGTGACGTGCATATTTTTGAAGCCAAGACCACGCTGCTGGCCACCGGCGGCGCCGGACGGATTTTTGCGGCATCGACCAATGCCTTCATCAACACCGGCGACGGCCTGGGCATGGCCGCACGCGCCGGCATTCCACTCGAAGACATGGAGTTCTGGCAGTTCCACCCGACGGGCGTGCACGGCGCTGGCGTCCTGCTGACCGAAGGCTGCCGCGGCGAAGGCGCGATTTTGCGCAACAGCAATGGTGAGCGGTTTATGGAGCGTTATGCGCCCGCCTACAAGGACCTTGCCCCGCGCGACTACGTGTCGCGCTGTATGGACCAGGAGATCAAGGAAGGACGCGGGTGCGGTCCGAACAAGGACTACATCAATCTCGACATGACCCACCTGGGAAGCGACACCATCATGAAGCGCCTGCCCTCGGTGTTCGAGATCGGCCACAACTTTGCCAACGTCGACATCACCAAAGAGCCGATTCCTGTGGTGCCTACCATCCACTACCAGATGGGCGGCATCCCGACCAATATCCATGGCCAGGTGGTGACGCAGAACGCCGACAACAAGAGTGAGGTCGTCAATGGCTTGTATGCCGTCGGCGAATGCTCCTGCGTCAGCGTGCACGGCGCGAACCGGCTGGGCACCAACTCACTGCTGGACCTGCTGGTGTTTGGCCGCGCGGCGGGCAATCACATTGTGGAGTTCAACAAGAGCACCTCGCACAAGGGCCTGCCGGCGGATGCCGCCGACGCCACCCTGGCACGTATCGCCCGCCTCGACAACGCCACCAGCGGCGAGTATGCGCAGGACGTAGCCAACGATATACGCGCAGCCATGCAGCAGCATGCGGGCGTGTTTCGCACCCAGGCCATCATGGACGAAGGCGTGGTCAAGATCGCCGCCCTGCGGGAACGCGTCAAGACCATCGGCCTGAAAGACAAGTCGAAGATTTTTAACACCGCGCGCATTGAGGCGCTTGAAGTCGAGAACCTGATTGAAGCGGCTGAGGCCACCATCGTATCGGCCGCCGCCCGCCAGGAAAGCCGCGGCGCGCATTCGGTCGACGACTACGGCGACACGCCGGAGCATCCCAATGGCCGTAACGACACAGACTGGCACAAGCACACGCTGTGGTACAGCGAAGGCAACCGCCTGGCCTACAAGCCGGTGCAGATGAAGCCGCTGACGGTGGAGTCCATCCCCCTGACAGTTCGTAGTTTCTGATAACTTGCGGGACGGATCTTCAGCTCTGTCCCCAACTGATTAAGTTCCTGAGAGCCCTACATGACCAAACGCACTTTCCAGATTTACCGCTACGACCCCGACACCGATGCCAAGCCTTACATGCAGACCATCGAGGTCGAGCTCGATGGCAGCGCGCGCATGCTGCTGGATGCCTTGATGAAGCTCAAGGCGCAGGACCCGACCATTTCCTTCCGACGCTCCTGCCGCGAAGGCGTGTGCGGCTCGGACGCAATGAACATCAATGGCAAAAACGGTCTGGCCTGCCTGACCAACATGCGCACGCTGCCGGGCACGATTGTGCTCAAGCCCCTGCCAGGCCTGCCGGTGGTGCGCGACCTGATCGTCGACATGACGCAGTTTTTCAAGCAGTACAACTCGATCAAACCCTACCTGGTCAACGACAATGTGCCGCCGGAAAAAGAGCGCCTGCAGAGCCCGGAAGAGCGCGATGAGCTCAACGGCCTCTACGAGTGCATTCTGTGCGCCAGCTGCTCGACCTCCTGCCCCAGCTTCTGGTGGAACCCGGACAAGTTTGTCGGGCCGGCCGGACTGCTCCAGGCCTACCGTTTCATCGCTGACAGCCGGGATGAAGCCACCGCCGAGCGCCTGGACAACCTGGAAGACCCCTACCGCCTGTTCCGCTGTCACACCATCATGAACTGCGTCGATGTCTGCCCCAAGGGTCTCAACCCCGCCAAGGCCATTGGCAAGATCAAGGAATTGATGGTGCTGCGGACGGTTTGAAGTGACTGCACCGCAAACGCCCACGGCG
>JBKJZS010000169.1:0-6052 GCA_046714915.1 Polaromonas sp.
GCCCCAGCCCTTCGAGCGGCACCCTGGGCGGGGTCGCTGAAAAAACACGGGAAGCCATGCTGGTCTGTGAAGCGGCTGGCTACGACGTGGTGATTGTCGAGACCGTCGGTGTGGGACAAAGCGAAACCGCCGTGGCCAATATGACCGACATGTTTGTGCTGATGCAGCTTCCCAACGCGGGCGATGATCTGCAGGCGATCAAGAAGGGTGTGATGGAGCTGGCTGATCTGGTCCTTATCAACAAGGCCGATATTGATGCCGATGCGGCGATGCGCGCGCAGGCACAGATCTCTTCCGCCATGCGCCTGTTTGGCCTTGTCAACAACGCGATGGGCCAGGCGCAGGCCGCCGCGTACGACCAGCTCTGGCATCCCCAGGTGATCCAGCTCAGTGCCTTGCACAACCGAGGCGTCGATGCTTTCTGGCTGGCAGTGACGCAGTTCAAAAACCTCCAAACCGCCAATGGCAGGCTGGCCGCGCGCCGCCAGCATCAGTCGCTTTCGTGGATGTGGGAGCGTATTGACGCCGGACTGAAGCAGGCGTTCCGGCATGACCCTGCGGTGAGTGCCTTGCTGCCGACATTGGTGGCCCAGGTGGAAAGCGGGCGCATTCCAGCCTCGACTGCAGCACGAAATTTGCTCTCCGTCCAATTAGGACGGGCGCAATTAGCTATCAAATAAATAGCATAATTAAAGATACGAAAGAAGCGACATATGCAAGACATCCTTGAACAACTTGAAAAGAAGCGCGCTGCGGCCCGCCTGGGTGGTGGCCAGAAACGCATTGACGCCCAGCACGGCAAGGGGAAGCTCACGGCGCGTGAGCGGCTGGAATTGCTGCTGGACGAGGGCACGTTTGAAGAGTGGGACATGTTCGTCGAACACCGCTGCACCGACTTCGGCATGCAGGACAACAAGATTCCCGGAGATGGCGTCGTCACCGGCTACGGCATGATCAACGGCCGCCTGGTGTTTGTCTTCAGCCAGGACTTCACCGTGTTTGGCGGTGCGCTGTCGGAAGCGCATGCTGAAAAAATCTGCAAGGTGATGGACCAGGCCATGAAGGTCGGCGCGCCCGTGATTGGCCTGAACGACTCGGGCGGTGCCCGCATTCAGGAAGGTGTGGCGTCGCTGGGGGGCTATGCCGATGTGTTCCAGCGCAATGTGATGGCCAGCGGCGTTATTCCGCAAATCAGCATGATCATGGGGCCCAGCGCGGGCGGTGCGGTTTACTCACCCGCCATGACCGACTTTATTTTCATGGTCAAGGACAGCTCCTACATGTTTGTGACCGGTCCCGAGGTGGTCAAGACGGTGACGCACGAAGAGGTGAGTGCCGAGGAATTGGGTGGTGCCATCACGCACACGACAAAAAGTGGTGTCGCCGACCTGGCCTTTGAGAACGACGTGGAAGCCTTGCTGATGTTGCGCAGGCTGTACAACTACCTGCCGCTGAACAACCGCGAAAAAGCGCCGCTGCGGCCCAGCGCCGACCCAGCCAGCCGCATGGACCTGAGCCTGGACACGCTGGTTCCAGAAAATCCGAACAAGCCCTATGACATGAAAGAGCTGATCGCCAAAACGGTCGACGATGGTGATTTTTTCGAGATTCAGCCTGAGTACGCCAAAAACATCATCATTGGCTTCGGGCGCATGGAAGGCCAGACCGTAGGCATTGTCGCCAACCAGCCGCTGGTGCTGGCGGGTTGCCTCGACATCAAAAGTGCCATCAAGGCAGCGCGCTTTGTGCGCTTTTGCGATTGCTTCAACATTCCGGTGGTCACGTTTGTCGATGTGCCCGGTTTCATGCCCGGCACGGCGCAGGAATACGGCGGCATCATCAAGCACGGCGCCAAGCTGTTGTATGCCTATGCCGAATGCACCGTGCCCAAGATCACCGTGATCACGCGCAAGGCCTATGGCGGTGCCTACGACGTGATGAGCTCCAAACATTTGCGCGGCGATGTCAACTTTGCGTGGCCCAATGCCGAGATTGCCGTGATGGGCGCCAAGGGAGCGGTGGAGATCATTTTTCGCGATGACAAGGGCGACCCGGCCAAGCTGGCTGCCAGGGAAGCCGAGTACAAGGCGCGCTTTGCCAATCCCTTCGTGGCCGGTGCGCGCGGCTTCATTGACGACGTGATCCTGCCGCACGAAACGCGCAAACGCATTTGCCGCTCGCTGGTGATGCTGCGTGACAAAAAGCTGGAAAACCCGTGGCGCAAACACGGCAATATTCCCCTTTAAAGGCAAGTGTCATGGCAAAGGCCCAGAACGCAAGTGAGGTCCGCGTGCTCACCGACATACCGAATATCGGCGTATCGCTGGCGGCAGATCTTCAATCGGTTGGCATTCACACGCCCGCCGACGTCAAGCGCATGGATGCGCTGGCTGCCTACGAGGCCTTGCGTGACCCCATGGGAAAGCGCCATGACCCCTGTGTACTCGACACCTTCATGGCCGCCAAAAAATTCATGAACGGCGGCCTGCGCCAGCCGTGGTGGGAATTCACGGCAGAGCGCAAGGCCCTGCTGGCAAAACACGACAGGAAATAAAATGTTTACCAAAATACTGATCGCCAATCGCGGCGAAATCGCCTGCCGCGTCATTCAGACGGCCCGCAAGATGGGCATCAAAACCGTCGCTGTCTATTCAGACGCGGACAAGGATGCGCGCCATGTGGAACTGGCCGACGAAGCGGTCCATATTGGCCCCGCTGCGAGCCGTGAAAGTTATCTGGTGGCCGACAAAATCATTGCCGCCTGCAAGCAGACCGGCGCCCAGGCGGTGCACCCCGGTTATGGTTTTTTGAGCGAGAACGCCGGCTTTGCCAAGCGCGTGGAGGAAGAGGGCATCATTTTCATTGGCCCCAAGCATTATTCCATAGCCGCGATGGGCGACAAGATTGAATCCAAAAAGCTGGCGGGTGCGGCGGGTGTTAACTGCATTCCCGGCGTCAATGACGCGATTGAAACGGCCGAGAAAGCCGTGGAGATTGCCCGAGGCATTGGCTACCCCGTGATGATCAAGGCGTCAGCCGGAGGCGGCGGCAAAGGCCTTCGCGTGGCCGTGAACGACAAGGAGGCCATCGAGGGCTTTACCTCGTGCCGCAACGAAGCGCGCAACAGCTTTGGCGACGACCGCGTGTTCATCGAAAAGTTTGTTGAAGAGCCACGTCACATCGAGATCCAGTTGATCGGCGATAGCCACGGCACTGTGCTGTACCTGAACGAGCGTGAATGCTCGATCCAGCGCCGCCATCAGAAGGTGATTGAAGAAGCCCCCTCGCCCTTTATCAGCGACGCCACGCGCCAGGCCATGGGTGAGCAGGCCGTGGCGCTGGCCAAGGCCGTGAAGTACGAAAGTGCCGGCACGGTGGAGTTTGTGGTCGGCAAGGACCAGAGCTTTTACTTTCTGGAGATGAACACCCGACTGCAGGTGGAGCACCCGGTGACCGAGTGCATCACCGGCCTGGACCTGGTGGAACTGATGATCCGCGTGGCAGCCGGCGAAAAGCTGCCCATCGCGCAAAAAGACGTTCAGCGCAATGGCTGGGCGATGGAGTGCCGCATCAATGCGGAAGACCCCTTCCGCAGCTTTTTGCCCAGCACTGGACGACTGGTTCGTTTCCAACCGCCCCGGCAAACCATGTTTGCGGCCGACACTGCGCAGTTGATGGGCGTCAGGGTGGACACCGGGGTGCAGGATGGCGGCGAAATCCCGATGTTCTACGACTCGATGATTGCCAAGCTCATCGTGCACGGACAAGACCGCAATGAGGCGATTGCCAAAATGCGCGAGGCGCTTAACGGTTTTGTGATTCGCGGCATCAGCAGCAATATTCCGTTTCAGGCGGCCTTGCTGGCCCATCCGAAGTTTGTGGCGGGCGACTTCAATACCGGTTTTATTGCCGAGAACTACAGCAAAGGCTTCCATGCCGAAGATGTCCCACATGACGAGCCGGATTTCCTGGTGGCGTTGGCGGCTTACGTGAACCGCCGCATGCTGGCCGCGCCGCCGGCATCAGCGGTCAATTGCCCGGTCACGGTGTGATGGTGGGTGAAGAGTTTGTCGTGATCAGCCTGGGCGCTGGCGGACAGAACACGCCGCATCCGGCGCTGGTCCGCGATTATCATGCGAAATCGGGCTCCAGCGTTGTCGAAACGGGCGGGCAGTGCTATGAAATATGTAGCAACTGGCATCTGGGTGGCGCTCGCATCCGCGGCACCGTGAACGGCCAGGCTTTCGTCGCCCAGGTCGAACGTGGCGTCGGCAGAAACCCGCTGGCCATCCGCATCGCGCACAACGGCACGCGGCTGGATGCGCTGGTGTTGTCGCCACGCGCGGCTCAGCTCCATGCCCTGATGCCGTACAAAGCACCGCCCGACATGAGCCGCTATGTACTCTCGCCCATGCCTGGCCTGCTGGTTGAAGTGTCCGTGCAGCCGGGGCAAAAGGTGCAGGCCGGTGAGCGTGTTGCAGTGATCGAAGCCATGAAGATGGAAAATGTGCTGTTTGCTGCCGCCGACGGCGTGGTCGGCAAGGTGCTTGCCACGAAAGGCGAGCCACTGAGTGTGGATCAGCCCATCGTCGAATTTGCATGATCGGAAAAATTCATGTTGCCTCAACGCAGGGCATGAATTTACACTACGACTGCAGGGCTATCGGAAAGACGGTATACCAAAAAGTCACCATGTTGAAACATTGTTGAGGAGTCCCTTATGAATCCGGAAGAATTTAAAGCTACTTTGCAAGCCGATCATTACGGCGAGATCGTCACCATCGACAGGCCGGTGGGTTACCAGCTCGGCGAGCATCAACACCCGTGGGACGCCTGTGCCCTGATCACGGCGGGCGAGCTAACACTGGTGGTCGATGGCACTTCGCGGACTTACGCCGTGGGCGAGATATTTCGCTTGTCTGCGGGCATTCCGCACCTTGAGAGCGCCGGGCCCGATGGCGTGAGTTATCTGGCGGGTCGAAGGCGGGTCATTGCGACGTGACCCGACCCTTCAAAGTTCTGGGTATCCAGCAAATTGCCATAGGTGGCACCAGTAAAGAGCGCTTGCGCACCCTGTGGGTGGACATGCTGGGACTTGAAATTACCGGTAATTTTGTGAGTGAACGCGAGAATGTGGATGAAGATATTTGCTCCATAGGCAGCGGTCCCTTCAAGGTCGAGGTCGACCTGATGCAGCCGCTGGATGTGGAGAAGAAGCCGGCCGTGCACACCACACCGTTGAACCACGTCGGCCTCTGGATCGACGATTTACCCGGAGCGGTGACGTGGCTCAGTACCCAGGGCGTGCGGTTTGCTCCGGGGGGTATCCGCCAGGGGGCGGCGGGTTTTGACATCTGTTTTCTACATCCCAAGGCCAATGAGGAATTTCCCATCGCGGGTGAGGGTGTCCTGATTGAGCTGGTGCAAGCCCCGTCCGAGGTGGTGGCTGCTTTTGCCAGGCTGCAACTCGCAAGCCATTGAACGCGGGCGGGCAGGGGACTGAGGGATTCACCCGAGAGCGCTTGCGGGTGTGTGCGGCGTAAACTGCACTGACCTCCTGATCGTTATTGCGGTGCAGCAGGAGGGGGCAAGGAGACAAGTCATGAAGCGTT
Source organism: Polaromonas sp. (assembly GCA_046714915.1). Lineage (GTDB taxonomy): Bacteria > Pseudomonadota > Gammaproteobacteria > Burkholderiales > Burkholderiaceae_C > Polaromonas. Next base: position 5,613 of record JBKJZS010000169.1, read on the forward strand.
TGGCGATACGCCCCGGCTTGCTGGGGCGCGATGCGCTGAATGGCTTGCGTGGCCGACGTTTGATTCACGTCGCTTGCCCCACCAAGTACAGGAGGCCACTTTTGCAGCCAACCAATGTCGCCAACCCGGCCTATTTCCACAAGGTCGTCGATTGCCAGTGGGCGTGCCCCGCTCACACCCCCGTCCCCGAATACATACGCCTGATCGGCCAGGGTCGCTATAGCGATGCCTACATGATCAACTGGGTCTCAAATGTCTTCCCAGGCATTCTGGGACGCACCTGTGACAGGCCTTGTGAGCCGGCTTGCAGACGCAGCCGGGTGGAAGAAGGCGGCGACGAACAGCCTGAACCGGTCGCTATCTGTCGGCTCAAGCGCGTTGCTGCCGACATGAAATCTGACGTCCGGCAGCGCATGCCCAAGCTGTCGCCGCCCAACGGT
>JBKJZS010000170.1:0-2815 GCA_046714915.1 Polaromonas sp.
TCATGCCGCCGCTCCCGCATTACGCCGCTGCCATGCCTGCAGCGCATTGATGACCAGCAGCAACACAAAGGAAATCACCAGCATCACCACTGCCACTGCGGTTGCGCCCGCATAGTCATATTGTTCGAGCTTTCCAATGATGATCAGCGGCGTGATTTCTGAAATCATGGGCATGTTGCCGGCAATGAAAATCACCGAGCCGTATTCGCCAATGGCGCGCGCAAACGCCATGGCAAAACCGGTCAGCAAGGCCGGCGCGATGTGCGGAAGAATCACCTTGGTGAAAATTTGCAGGCGTGTCGCGCCCAGCGAGGTGGCAGCTTCTTCAAGTTCTTTCTCAGCGTCTTCGAGAACGGGCTGCACCGTGCGCACGACAAAGGGCAAGCCAACAAATATCAATGCAATCACCACACCGGCCGGCGTGAACGCCAGCTTGATGCCCAGCGGCTCAAGGTACTGACCGATCCAGCCGTTGCCCGCCAGAAGGGCCGTGAGCGAAATGCCGGCCACCGCCGTAGGCAAAGCAAAGGGCAAATCCACCAGCGCGTCCACGATTTTTCTGCCTGGAAATTTGTAGCGCACCAGCACCCAGGCCAGCAGCAGGCCAAACACGAGGTTCACCAGCGCGGCTATCAGCGATGCACCGAAAGTCAAACGGTAGGAGGCCAGCACACGCGGCGAGGTCACAGCCACCCAAAACTGCTCCCAGCTCAGCGAGAACGTTTTGAACAGCAGCGCTGACAGCGGAATCAGCACAATGATGCTGAGGTAAAACAGCGTGTAGCCCAGTGTCAGGCCGAAGCCTGGCAGGACTTTTTTGGAGGCGCGCCGCACCGGCACCGCCGGGGGCGGTGCCACAGAAAGAGTCGCCGCAGTCATTACTTGACGGTATATATCTTGTCGAACTGGCCACCATCATTGAAGTGGACTTTTTGCGCTTCGCTCAGCGAGCCGAAATACTCCTTGACCGTGAACAACTGCAGCGGCTTGAACACGGACGCGTACTTCTTCAAAACGGTCTGCGAGCGCGGACGTAGCGCGTGGCGCGCCGCAATTTCCTGCGCTTCTTCCGAATACAGGAAGTCGAGGTAAGCCTTGGCCAGATCAGCCGTGCCTTTCTTTGCCACCGTGCGCTCCACCACCGCCACCGGGTTTTCGGCGACGATGCTGACCGACGGATAGACCGCGTCCACCTTGCCCTCGCCAAACTCCCGGTTGATGGACACCACCTCCGACTCAAAGGTCACCAGTACGTCGCCGGTGTTGCGTTGCAGGAAGATGCTGGTCGCGTCGCGCCCGCCCTTGCCCAGCACCGGCACGTTTTTGTAGAGCTTGCTGACAAACTCGGCGGCTTGTGCGTCAGTTCCGCCTTTTTTCTTCACATAACCCCAGGCGCCCAGGTAGGCATATCGGCCGTTGCCACCGGTTTTGGGGTTGACCACGATCACCTGGATGCCGGGCTTGATCAAGTCGTCCCAGTCCTTGATATTTTTCGGGTTACCGTTGCGCACCAGAAACAGCATGGTCGAGGTGGTCGGTGACGCGTCATTCGGGAAACGTTTGGCCCAGTCTTTTGCGACCACGCCGGTGCCGGCCAGAAACTCGATGTCGGTGGTGGTGTTCATGGTCACCACGTCAGCGTCCAGACCGTCGTTGACGGAGCGCGCCTGCGCGCTGGAGCCACCGTGCGACTGGTCGATCTTGACATCCTTGCCCGTGGTTTTTTTGTAATGCACGACAAAAGCGGCGTTGTAGTCTTTGTAAAACTCACGCGCCACGTCATAAGACGCGTTGAGCAGGGTTTGGGAGGATGCGGCGCCTGCTGTGGCCAGCGCGAGTGAAGCCAGAGCGAGTTTGATTTTGGAGTTCATACAGTTTCCAGAGAAGCAGGGGAAGAAGAAGACGAAAAAGAAAAAGCTGAGCGAAGGCGGGAGGCAACCGGGGTATCGCCTGCCAGGGATTGCAACAACGCCACCCCCAACGGCCATTCGCCGTGGCCCGATTCGATGTTCATGTGGCCGCCGTCCTGGATGCGGACGAACTCGCTGCCCCAGGCTCGGGCATAAGCGCCCGCTAGGCGCACCGGGCAATACGGGTCATTGCTGCTGGCCACCAACACGCTGCGGTAAGGCAATTTCTGACAGGGAACAGGCGCAAAGTCGATCAGGCTCGCGCGACGCTCCGGGTCGGCCGGTGCCACCAGCAAGGCGCCCTGGATACAGGCTGCCGCTTCGGCCGGCAAATGAGCGGTGGCAATGCAACCGAGGCTGTGTGCGACGATGACCACCGGCGCCGGTTGAAGCAGGATGGTGCGGGCAAGCGAAGCCACCCAGGCCTTGCGCGAGGGCGTGATCCAGTCATCCTGCTGAACGCGCACGGCGCTGTCCAGCCGCCCTGCCCACAGGCTTTGCCAGTGGCCGGGACCGGAGTCGCGCCAGCCGGGAACAATGATGAAGCGCACGCTAATGGTCTTCAGCGCGAAGCGTGGGGTGCGATTTGCCGCCAAATCGGAGGGTAGCCATGTTTGCTCCTGTGAATACATTTCCAAGAAATGCATTTTGGGGAGCAAACGTTAAAACTCAAAAGAATATATCGTTTTAAAAATATGGCAAATAACGAATAAGGCGTGACGGTTACCGATTTGACGACATCACCGATTAAACCCGGTAACTTCTGAAGTTTTACGTAAAAACAGTCATTAACCATTATTCAGTCGATAACAGCTATTAAAAACGGAGCAAATCATCGACCAGCAGCTCGCCCTGCATGTGTTGCCCCAGAAAATCCAGAAAGCTGCGCACGGCCGGCACCTGGC
>JBKJZS010000171.1:0-4560 GCA_046714915.1 Polaromonas sp.
GCGTCAACCTTCGACGCGCAGAAAAAGTCGCTGACCGAAATGCCCTTCACATCGTGCGTGTTGAAACGCACCGTGCATTTGCCGTAGCTCAGTGCCAGGTCGGGGTGGTGGTCTTCGACATTGGCAATAAAAGCGACGGCGTTGACGAAACCCATGGTCTCGTGAAAGTTCTTGAAGCTCCAGGTTTTTTCCAGCGAGCCATCGATCAGCCGCCAGCCCTGGGCCTGCTCGCCGTTGAGTTGGCTCAGCTGGGTGACGATTTCGGTGGCGCTCAGCGCACGGCGGTTCTGGTGGATCGGGTTGCTCATGCGGGAACTCCGGGGCTGGCATTCATGCGGGCCAGCCGTTCGGAAGCGGGGGGGTGCGAATAATAAAACTTCACAAACACCGGGTCGGGCGTCAGCGTGCTGGCATTGTCCTGGTAAAGCTTGAGCAGGGCGCTTTGCAAATCCTTGCCGTCAGTTTGCGAGACGGCATAGGCGTCGGCCTCAAATTCATGCTTGCGCGAGAATTGGGCGAACACCGGTGATACAAAAAAACTGAAGAGCGGCACCACCAGCAGGAACAGCAGCAGGGCCAATGCGTCGTTGGCCCCCGCCATGTTGGGTCGAATGCCCAGGCCAGTGTAAAACCATACTTGCGACGACAGCCAGCCCAGCAGCGCAAAGCCCGCCAGGCTCATCGCAAACATCGAGACGATGCGTTTGACGATGTGTTTGTGCTTGAAGTGTCCCAGCTCATGCGCCAGCACGGCGTCCACCTCGCCAGGGCTCAGTTGCTTGAGCAGCGTGTCGTAAAACACCACGCGCTTGGCCGCGCCAAATCCGGTGAAATAGGCGTTGGCATGGGCCGAGCGTTTGCTGCCATCCATGACGAACAAGCCCTTGGCGGCAAAGCCGCAGCGCTGCATCAAGGCCGTCACGCGCGCTTTCAGGGTTTCATCATCCAGCGGCTGGAACTTGTTGAACAGCGGGGCAATCAGCGTGGGGTAAAGCACCAGGATCAACAGGTTAAACCCCATCCATGCGCCCCAGGCCCAGAACCACCACCAGGTGCCGGTACTGCCCATGATCCAGAGCATCAGCGCCACAATGGGCAGGCCGACGAGGATGCCGACCAGTGTGGTCTTCAACAGATCCATCAGCCACAGCTTGAAAGTCATTTTGTTAAAGCCAAAACGTTCTTCGATTCGGAAAGTGCTGTAGAGCGTGAACGGCAAATCCAGCAGGCCGCTGATCAGGCCGAAGGCGGCCAGCAGGGCCAACTGCGGGACCAGGCGGCCGTAGCGGTCCAGGCCGCTGCCCGCCAGCGCCTGGTTCAGCGTATCGATGCCGCCCAGCAGCGTCCAGCCCAGCAGCAGCGCTGTGCCGCAGGACATTTCCAGAAGTCCGAAGCGGGCTTTGGTGATGGTGTAGTCGGCCGCTTTCTGGTGCGCTGCCAGCGAAATCATGCTGGCGAAAGCGGCCGGCACCTGGTCGCGGTGCCGCGCCACGTGGCGTATCTGGCGTGAGCTCAGATAAAACTTCAGCAGCACGCCCAGCACCAGCGCAGCCGTGAAGACGAGGGTAAAAACAAGGGAATAGTCGCTCATGACTTGAAGTTTAGGTGATCAGCGAGAATCGCAAGATGTCTGAATCAGAACCCACACTCAAAAAATCCGACCAGAACCTGGTCTGGCTCGACTGCGAAATGACCGGGCTTGACCCTGACAAAGAGCGTCTGCTTGAAATCGCCGTGATCGTCACCGGGCCTCAGCTGACGCCGCGTATCGAAGGCCCGGTGCTGGTGATCCACCAGTCCGACGAACTGCTGGACCAGATGGACAACTGGAACAAGGGTACCCACGGCCGCAGCGGCCTGATCGACAAGGCCAAAGCCAGCACGGTGAACGAAGAAGAAGCCGAAAAGCAGTTGCTCGCCTTTCTGGCGCAGTATCTGCCCAAAGGAACTTCGCCAATGTGCGGCAATACCATCGGCCAGGATCGACGCTTTCTGGTCAAGTACATGCCCAAACTCGAAACGTTTTTTCATTACCGCAATATCGATGTCAGCACCTTCAAGGAGCTGGCCAAGCGCTGGCGTCCCGAGGTTTACAGCGCTTTCAAGAAGCGGCAAAGCCACACGGCGCTGGCCGATGTGCATGAATCGATCGATGAGCTGGAGCATTACCGGACCCATTTTCTGAAGTGATTCAACGAATTTCGGGCTCGCATCCCATTGTTTACGGCGCAAGCAGCTATCAAAAATAGAGCGGTGAGCCCTCGCTGCGCCCTGTGCTGGCACGCTTTAATTGTCTTTAAGGCGAGGGGACTGGTGTAAACCCGGAAGCCGTGGCATAATCGTGGGCTTGACGGATGCACAGGGTGCGCCGCATTTGTACATCTACCTCACACTTTTGGGCTCTACCAACAGAGCCATCGCTTCAGGCACCGGTTTTTCCGGAGTCGTCCGAACCGAACTATTCGTTTGATGGTTGATGTTTTATTAACCATGAACGAAGCCTTTCCGCTACGCGGCAGGTGGTAGTTTCTTGTTCGCCTGCAAAATCTTTAGAGCGGCGCGCGCAAGTGGATAGTGAGAAAAAACATGACTGACTCTTTTGAGGCTCGCGGCGACTTTTTGGCCGAAGCAAATACCGATACCGACATTAATGTGATTCCGGACTTTTCCGACGCGCCTGCCGCTGCAGAAAACTCGCTGGAAGCGATTGCACCGGAGCCCAACGGCTTCGTGAAACTGGGCCTGGCCCGGGAGCTGCTGCAAGCCGTGGCCGACATGGGCTTTACCCAGCCCACCCCGGTGCAACTGGCCACCATCCCGAAAGCCATGCAGGCGCTCGATGCCGAACCCAAGGCGTCCAAATTCACCGACCTGCTGGTCTCCAGCCAGACCGGCAGCGGCAAAACCGCCGCCTTCCTGCTGCCCGTGCTGCACACCCTGCTCAAGCAGCAGGAAGAAGCCGAGCGCAACGAGCGCGCCGAATTTGAACGCCTGAGCGCAGAAGCCATCGCCCGCGGCGAAGCGCCGCTGAAAAAGCCCAAGCGCAAAGACCCGACCAACATGCGCAACTTCAAGGCCGCCACCCCCGGTGCGCTGATTTTGTGCCCGACCCGCGAACTGGCCCAGCAAGTCTGCGCTGACGCGATCGATCTGGTTCGTCATTGCCGCGGCCTGCGTATTGCCAACGTCGTTGGCGGTATTCCTTACCAGCTGCAAATTGCCAAGCTGCAAAACGCCGACCTCGTCGTGGCCACGCCCGGCCGTCTGCTGGACCTGCAGCGCAGCATGCAGATCAAGCTCGATCAGGTGCAGTTCCTCGTGGTTGACGAAGCCGACCGCATGCTGGACCTCGGTTTTGCCGACGACCTGACTGAGGTCAACCAGCTCACCATCGAGCGCAAGCAGACCATGATGTTCAGCGCCACCTTTGCGCCACGCATCATGCAGCTGGCCTCGCGCGTGATGCGCCAGCCGCAGCGCGTGGAGATTGACTCTCCGCATGAAAAACACGCTTCAATCACCCAGTCTTTGCTGTGGGCCGACAACATGACGCACAAGCGCAAGCTGCTGGACCACTGGCTGCGCGACACCAGCATCAATCAAGCCATCGTGTTTGCCTGCACGCAGGTCGAATGTGACGGCCTGGCCAACGACCTGGTACAGGAAGGCTTCAGCGCCGTGGCGCTGCATGGCGCTTTGGGTCAGGGTCTGCGCAATCGCCGCCTGATGGCTTTCCGGGACGGCCGCGTGCAGATCCTGGTGGCTACCGACGTGGCTGCCCGTGGCCTCGACGTGCCGACCATCACCCACGTGATCAACTACGGCCTGCCGATGAAAGCCGAAGACTATGTGCACCGCATTGGCCGTACCGGCCGTGCTGGCCGCGCCGGCCAGGCGATCACGATTGCCGAGTTCCGCGACCGCCGCAAGATTCAGGATATCGAGCACTACACGCAGCAAAACCTCAAGCCCAGCGTGATTGCCGGTCTGGAGCCGCAGCAGCGTTTTGCGCCGACCTCCGATCGTCCTCGTGGTAATTTTGGCAATGGTCCTGACCGAGGCGGCCGCAGCTTTGGTGGCGGCGGCTATGCTGGCCGCAAGCCCGCAGGCGGTGGCTTTGGCGGCGGTTCGGGTGGCGGCTTCGGTGGCAACCGTGATGACCGTGGCGGCTCCTTCCAGGGTCGGCCAGCGCCTCAGAGCAATGGATATGCTGACCGCACCAACTTCAACGATCGCGGTCCGCGCCGGGAAGATGATCGCGGCTTTGGCGGCGGCAACAGCTTTGCACCGCCGCATCAAGAGCGCAGCTTTGCGCCGCGTGAAGACCGCAACTTTGGCGCTCGCAATGAAGGCTTCGCCCCACGTCCGGATTTCGCGAACCGCAAACCCGCTTTCGCGAAGCCAGCCGGCAAAGTGTTTGTGCCCCGCGATGCCGCGAAAAAATCTGCCAAGTTTTCCAAGCCTGCGCGTGACTGATCTTTGTTGACCAGCCCTTAAAGCCAAGCCAAAAGGCCGCTACAAACCGCAAGGTTTGTAGCGGCCTTTTTTATGGCCCAGGAT
>JBKJZS010000172.1:0-5820 GCA_046714915.1 Polaromonas sp.
AGCGAGGGCTGGGTTAAGGTGCCGGCGGGCAAAACGCGGGATCGGAAGGGCAATCCGCTGATGATCAAATTGAAGGGAAAAGTTGAAGCGTTTTATCGCTAAGTAACTTCATTTCGATCGGTAGCTGCACGCCGCGCCGAGCGAAGGCGTGCCTCCGAAGGTGGGCAGAGAGGTGCTATTTATTTAATAGCTACTTGCGCAGGTCCTGTATGGGTTGGAGGCATAAAACATGCATAAACCTCGCTCGGGCGGCACGGCGGGGTGCTTGCGCCGCTGCCGCATCACAACCGCAATGGCGCCGCATACCCCGTCATCTCCAGGTAGCCTCGCCCGACCCGCTTGCCATTGCTGTCGATCAGCTGGCTCAGGCCTTCCCAGTAAATCGCACCGGTCGATTGGCGGCTGTCGAGCTCCTGGTTGTCGATGACGGCGCGCACGGTGAAGCTACCGGCGGGCGTGCGCACCAGCCATTCGACCGGATAGCTGGCCTGGCTCAGCGGACTTTTCCATGGGCGCACGGGCTTGAACGTCACTTCGCCGCGGTTGAAGGCAGCGAGCTCGCCCTTGCCGGTGCGGAAGGACCCGCCGTCCCACAATGCATTGCCGGCCTTGTCGCGCAGCCGGAACGCGGTGAGGGCGCTGCCATCGTCCAGGTTCATGCCGATCCAGTCCCAGCCGATGGCGCTCGGGTGGAGCAATTCCTGGCTCCACTCGTGGTCCAGCCAGGCCTTGCCGCTGACTTCAAAAGTCTGGCCTTTGATCTGCAGGCTGCCCCGGGTGGCCAGTTGCGGCAGGCTGTAGTAGTAGCTGGCGTGTTTTTCTTCGGGGCCTTTGCGCGACAGGCCCTGGTTGCCCTGAAGCAGCACGGGCTGTGTTTCCGAAAATTGCAACTTCAAGGCAAAGTCTGAAGCCGGCAGCGCCGCCGTGTAGCCGCCTGCCTGGCCTGGGTTGGTTTTGAGCGACCAGTCGCGCAGCGTGAGGTCGGTGTTTTTTTCGCTGGCACTGGCAAGACCAAATCCTTCGCGTGCAATGCGCTGGTCATGCCAGAGTTTTTTGCCCTGCACGTCGGTGACGGCGGCATGCGCGAAGATCAGTTGTCTGGCGGCGAACTTTGAAGACATGCCCTGCGTGGCATCGACCCGCGAGCGAAAAAAAGTGAGCTGAAAACCAAACTCCCGCGCACCGGACATCCCCTGTCCCGTGATGTACCACCACTCGGTGCGAAAGTCAGGGTGTGAGCCAAAGTCGCGCGGAAATTCCATCGCCTTTGCCGGCAAGGCGATTGCGGGATCAGTGCGGGCCACTCCCAGGAGGCCCGCCGCGAGCAGGAAACGGCGCCGCAGCAATCCCGGCGGCAGGCGTGTGGGCATGGTGCGCGGGCTCATGCCATGATTCTCGCAGCAAGCGCACCCGCCACGTCGGAGGCGGCGGTGCAGTTGCATGGCGCCGGGGGATCGTCTATCCTTGAACCGGTTCCCGTGACTCGATATCTATGCAGGAGGTGCATCATGTACAAACGAATTTTATTGGCCTATGACGGTTCAAAAGCCGGGCAGAAGGCGCTGCTGGACTGCGCCGACATTGCGCAGTGGAGCCAGTCGTCTTTGAGCCTGATTGCCGTGACGCCGCTCTACCTGGATCTGATGGGCGTTGAAAGCGGCGTATATGACAGAACCCTTGCCGAGCACGAGAAAGTAAAATTCACCGGCATTCTTGACGAAGGATTGCGCCAGCTGGCCGAGTCAGGCCACAAGGCGCATGGCGAAGTGCTGGTTGGCGAGATCGTCGACGAGATCAACAAATACGCCCGCAAGATCGACGCCGATCTGATTGTGGTCGGTCACAAGCATCTGGAAGGCTGGGCTGCGCGCTGGTGGAGCGGCTCAGTGTCCAAGTCGCTGATCGAAGACGCGCCCTGCAACGTGCTGGTGGTCATCACGCATTGAGGCGCTTGCTGCAGGCAGTGTGGGCAGCGCCTGGAGTCAAACCGTTCTCCCTGAGCTTGTCGATGGGTTTGGACGGTAGTTCATGTTGCATGGATCCCGGATCAAGTCCGGGATGACAGCCAGGCCCGGGATGACAAAGCTGGCTGCGCCTACCAGTCTTCCTTGACGGCGAGCACCGCGTCTTTGCCGGCTGCCGCACGTCCGGCCAGCCACGCGGTGACGGTGCCGGCCAGCACGACTGCTGCACACAGCATCAGCAGCCTTGTCCAGGGCAGGGCGAGGTCCATGGTCCAGTGAAAACTTTGCGGATTGACCACATGCACCAGCACCAGCGACACCGCCAAGCCCAGCGTCAGCCCGGCGATGGCGCCGGCCAGTGTCCAGGCGGCACCTTCACCGGCCACCAGTGTCAGAATTTGCCGGCGCGTCAGCCCGAGGTGCGTCAGCAGGCCAAACTCCTTGCGCCGCGCCAGCACCTGCGCGCTGAAGCTGGCCGCCACGCCGAACAGGCCAATCGCAATCGCCACCGCCTGCAGCCAGTAGGTCACCGCAAAACTGCGGTCAAAAATTCTCAAAGACCCGGCCCGGATCTGGCTGGCCGACGCAAATTCGATCAGATCGCCGGAGTTCGATTGCGCTTGCGCCAGGGTGCGCACTGCCTGCTGCAACGGCGTGTTGTCGGTGCCGGGCACCAGCCACAAGGCCAGGTCGTTCACGCGTTTGTCGCCGGTCAGCTTTTCAAAGTCGCGCTGGTCCATGGCGATGGCGCCGAACTGGCGCGCGTAGTCGCGCCAGACACCGGCCACGTAAAATTTCGGGGGCGCCTGAGTTGCTCCTGAATTGATAGCTATTTGTGTCCGTCCTTCAAGGGCCAAGGCGCCAAATGACTGTGAAAGTGGCGCAAAAACAGTACCCGGGTGGGCAGCGTACAAATCCTCCATGGGCTCGCTGACATAAATGGCGACATGTCCAGGGGGGACTGGCAGCGGGCCGCTCACCATTGGCAAGCTGCCGGACGGGTCCTGCAGCTCGCGCGCAATCAGCGCCACCGAAGGCTTCTCGGCATCGAGCAGCAGCTGGGTCACGCGCAGCGTGCCGACACGCGCAACGCCTGTGAGCTGCGCCACCGCCTGTACGAATTCCGGCGTGAAATACACGGTGTCGCTGACCGCGCTGGCGCTGCCGCTGCCGGTGCGCACATACAGGTCGGCCGGCAGCACGACGTCCAGCCAGTGTGTGACCGAGTCACGAAAACTTGCCACCATCACCGTCAGTGCCACCGCCAGGCTTAGCGATGCCACCACGCCGCTGACCGCTACCGCCGCACTTCCGCGCACGCGGCGGGCGCGTTCCACCGCCAGCAGCGGCAGCAGACGTTGCGCCACCAGGGGGCTGATGCGGTCGTAGAGCAGGGCGATCAGCCACGGCAGCGCGCTGATGCCGCCCACCAGCAGCAGCCCGACCGACAGATAAGCGGCCAGCGGGATGCCGAAGACCGGCGGGGTCAAGGCCAGCAGCGCGCCGGCCACGATCAGCGCCAGACTGAATCGGTGCGCCGGGCCGCCGGCTGGGGCAGCGCCCAGGCCTTTGAGCGTTTGGGCGGGCGGCAGCGTTTGGGCTGCCCGCGCGGGCCACCAGCCGCCCACCAGCGCTGCGGCGACACCGAGCAGGCCGTAAATCAGGGCGGCGGCACCGTCCCACTGCAAAGCCGGCGCCACCCCGGAAAAATAACCGCCGCCCAGGTCGCCGCCCAGCACGCGCAGCGCCAGCGCAGCCAGCGCCGTGCCCAGTGCGATGCCGGCGGCGCTGCCGACCCCACCTAGCAATGCCGATTCACAAAGCACCAGACGCAGGCGCTCGCGCCCGGTCAGCCCCAGCACGCCCAGCAAGGCAAACTGCTGCGCCCGTTTGGCGACGCTGAGCGAAAGCACCGAGAAGACCAGAAAGGCTCCGGTGAACAGCGCCACCAGCGCCAACACTGTGAGATTGACACGGTAAGCACGCGATAGATTGCTGACGCGCGCGGCGGCATCGCCCGGCTCGGTGGCGGTGATGCTTGGGGGCAATTGCAGCGAGGCGATGAAGGCGGCGCGGTCGATTCCGGGCTGCAGCCGCACATCAATGCGCGTGAGCTGACCGACCCGGCCAAACAGCTCTTGCGCAGCGCCGATGTCCATCACCGCCAGCGCCGCGCCGCCGGCGCTGACGCTGCCCACTGCCTGCACGGCCAGCAGTTGCAGCCCACTTTGCAGCTGGAGCCGCTGCCCCGGCAGACTTTGACGCGCGGCAGGGTTCAGGAAGACCGAGCCAGGGACGAACAGCGACAAACGGTCGGCACCGGGCGCGGGGACCGGCATCAGCGCCGGAGCCAAGGCGGCCACCACCAGCGCATCGACCCCCACTACACGCAGCGTCACCCGCTGGCCCGCGTCGGTGACGGCATAGGTGCCCAGCTCCAGCACCGGGCTGGCGACGGCCACCTGCGGATGGTTGGCGATGCGCGGGTACAGCGCTTCGTCAAAGCCGCCGCGCACCGCGCGCAATTCCAGATCGGGCTGGCCATTGACCGAACGCACCGCCTGTGAAAATTCGCTCAGTGCCGACGCATTGATCAGCTGCACCGAAAACGCCAACGCCACGCCCAGCATCACCGCCACCACCGCAGCAGCATTGCGCCAGCGGTGGTGCTGCAGTTCCTGCCACGAGAAGGTTTTCAGGAGCCTGATCATGGGTTGCGCCTGGGGGACGCTTTGTAGCTTCCTGTATAAGCCAGGCTAGGATGCCTACCACCCACCCTGGCTTTGAACCGGACCTTGAACATGCTGACCTTGCCCACTTTTGCTGATGTGATTGAAGCTGCCCGGCGGCTCGACGGTCATGCGCATCGCACCCCCGTGCTGCGCTCGCGCACGGCGGACAACAAGCTCCAGGCCAGTGTATTCTTTAAGTGCGAAAACTTTCAGCGCATGGGGGCATTCAAGTTTCGCGGTGCCTTCAATGCCCTGTCCCGGTTCAGCGCCGCGCAGCGCAATGCCGGGGTCATCACCTTCTCGTCAGGCAACCATGCGCAGGCCGTGGCCCTGTCGGCCCGCATCCAGGGCATTCCCGCGGTGATTCTGATGCCGCTGGACGCGCCCCGGACCAAGGTGGATGCCACTCGCGGCTATGGCGGCGAGGTGATTCTGTTTGACCGCTTCAAGCAGGACCGCGAGGCCCTGACGCGCGAAATCGCCCAGGCGCGCGGCATGACGCTGATTCCCCCTTATGACCATCCCGACGTGATCAGCGGCCAGGGCACCGCGGCCAAGGAGTTGTTCGAAGAAGTGGGCGAACTGGATTGTTTGTTCGTGTGCCTGGGCGGCGGCGGCCTGCTCAGCGGCTCCGCGCTGTCGGCGCGCGCACTGTCCCCGCAGTGCAAGGTTTACGGTGTTGAGCCCGAGGCCGGCGACGATGGCCAGCAGTCGTTTCGCAGCGGCGCCATCGTCCACATTCCGACGCCAAAGACCATTGCCGACGGCGCGCAAACCCAGCATTTGGGCGAGTACACCTTTGGTGTGATCCGGCGTGATGTGGACGACGTTCTGACCGTGAGCGATGCGCAGCTGGTGCAGGCCATGCGTTTTTTTGCCGAACGCATGAAGATGATCGTGGAGCCCACAGGCTGTCTCGCCTTTGCGGCCGCCTGCGAGGCCGGTGCGCTGATCGAGGGCCAGCGCGTGGGTGTGATCATCAGCGGCGGCAATGTGGACCTGCGCCGCTTTGGCGAGTTGCTGGCGGCATGAGACCGTGTTTCTGTTGATGGCAGTTCTACAAGTTCCAGTGTCATCCCTCTAAACGTGGGGGAGCGGAGAGGACCTTGTGCAGGGTGCCAGCC
>JBKJZS010000173.1:0-3519 GCA_046714915.1 Polaromonas sp.
AGCAGGCCAGTCGGCGCCTGTAGCTGGGCAGGGATATGCGGCACGCGCGCCGCGTACCGGATGTCTGCGAGGGGAATTACTTTTTGGGTCATGGTGGAGTGGCCTAAAGGGAGAATTTACTCCATACACCATAAACCAGCCACACCGGGAAGGTTTGACCCCAGGGCATAGCTGTTTTGCCGGCATGCAGGCGAACCCGCACCCATTGATTTTCGGGGTAAGCCCAGCTTGAGACAGCAAGCTTCGACCCTATAGCCGCCCAACAAAAAAGGAGGGGATCATGATTGTTTCGTCAGTCCGCGCAGCTTTTCGCCTGCTGTTGGTGGTCAATGGGCTTTGCCACCCTGGTCCATGCGCAAGGCTCCAAAACCAAGGCCGAAAACGTCGTGAAAACGGCGCAGATCAAGGGCTGAGTCTGTGAGCGCACGTCGCTTAGCTCGCCGGCGGGCCTTCGAGGCCCTTGGCTCGCCAGTCGCCGCGCTGGTCGATCCCCGCGCTAGCGCGGGGGGTGCGCCAGAGCGTCTGCGTTGCGCAGCAAGCAGCGGCGGCGCACCCTGTGATCGCGCTCGCTTGCTTTGCTTCGCCGAGCAGACGTCTCGCGCGATCCTCGCCCCTCGCTTCGCGTCTTAAACGCAGCGTCCGCCATCCACCTCGATACACACACCGCTGATGAAAGCGGCTTCGTCGCTGGCCAGGTAAAGCGCTGCATTGGCAACGTCCAGCGCCGTCGAAAAACGCCCGAGCGGGATGCTGGACAAAAACTTCGCGCGGCGCGCTTCGCCTTCGGGGCCGGTGACAGTGCCGCCGGCAAACTGGGTCGACAGGGCGGTATCGGGGTTGAACACCGGGTTGATGCAGTTGACGCGGATGTTGTCCGGCCCCAGCTCTGCTGCGAGCGACCTGGAAGTGGTGATCACAGCCCCTTTGGAGCCGTTGTACCAGCTCAGGCCCGGGCGCGGGCGGACACCGGCGGTGGATGCAATGTTGATGAAGCTGCCGCCCCCGTGAGTGCGAAACACTGGCGTCGCGTGAAGGGTCGAGAGGTAAATGCTTTTGACGTTGATCGCGTAACACTTGTCAAAATCTTCCTCGCTGGTCTCCAGGGCAGGCTGGTTAAGGTGCGTCCAGCCGGCGTTATTGACCACCACGTCCAGCTTGCCGTAACGCTGCACGGCCGCGGCCACCAGCGCCTTGACCTCGGCGGTTTTTGTCACGTCGGCCGCAAAAAAGGACGCGGTGCCGCCGGCTTTGACAATCTCGGCCACGACTTTTTCGCCCAGCGCGGCATTGATGTCATTGACGATGACTTTGGCGCCTTCAGCCGCCAGCCGTTTGGCTATGCCTTCGCCGATGCCGCCGCCGGAACCGGTGACGATGATGGATTTGTCTTTGACTCGCATGAATGGTCTCCTTGATTGCTATTGATTGGATGGTTGCTGGAGCCCGCAATTAAAAGGCTCCAGCCTTGTTATTGATCCGGCCTTGTGAAGTATGAACCGTTCGCCCTGAGCCTGTCGAAGGGCTGCGCTGGCTTCGACAAGCTCAGCCCGAACGGAAATGAAGACTTCATCGGGCCGGAGCAATATGCTGGAATTTTAAGGGCCAACTCTGGTTCAGCCGTGCCGCACCGCTACCGTCTTCAGCGTCGTAAACCCATGCAGCGCCTCAAAGCCTTTTTCTCGCCCATAACCCGAGGACTTGACACCGCCAAAGGGCAATTCCACACCCGCGCCTGCACCGTAGTTGTTGATGAAGACCTGGCCGCTTTTGACACGTTTGGCCATGCGCAGCTGGCGTCCTCCGTCGCGTGTCCAGATGCCTGCCACCAAGCCGAATTGTGTGGCATTGGCGAGTTCGACGGCGTGGTCTTCGTTCTTGAAACTCATGGCGCACAGCACAGGGCCAAAGATTTCTTCCTGCGCCAGACGGTGCATCACCGGCACATCGCGCAGCAGCGTGGGTGCCTGGTAGTAGCCGCTGTCCGGTGCTTCATCGACGATCTGACCTTGCGCGACCATCGGGATGTGGGCCACCTGGGCATCGCTTAAAAAGTCCCAGACGCGCTGCTGCTGGGATTGTCGGATTAACGGGCCGACGTCCAGGTCCATGGTCGCGGGGCCGACGCGCAGCTGCTCGAAGACCTGGCCCAGGCGTTCCAGCAGGGGCTCGTAAATTTGCTGGTCCACCAGCAGGCGGGAGCCGGCCGAGCAGGTCTGGCCGGCGTTTTGCACGATGGCGTTGATGATGGTGGGAATGGCCGCGTCGAGGTCGGCATCGGCAAAGATGATTTGCGGGCTTTTACCGCCGAGCTCCAACGTGACCGGGCAATGTCGCTCGGCTGCGACCTGCTGGATCAGCGTACCGATT
The DNA here is from genome assembly GCA_046714915.1 of Polaromonas sp. Taxonomy (GTDB): domain Bacteria; phylum Pseudomonadota; class Gammaproteobacteria; order Burkholderiales; family Burkholderiaceae_C; genus Polaromonas. The sequence continues at coordinate 2,368 of JBKJZS010000173.1, forward strand.
TTCGGGCTGCCGGTAAAACTGATGTGTTCAATGCCGGCGTGGCGGGCCAGGGCATCTCCCACTTCGTGACCATAGCCGGTGACGATGTTGATTGCCCCGGCCGGAAAGCCGACCTCGGCGGCCAGCTGCGCAACCCGAAGCAGTGACAGGCAGGCGTCTTCAGCGGGTTTGACCACGCAGACATTGCCGGCAGCCAGCGCACCGCCGACGCTGCGGCCGAAAATCTGCATCGGGTAGTTCCACGGAATGATGTGGCCGGTCACGCCATGCGGCTCGCGCCAGGTAAAAACGCTGTAGCCGTCCTGATAGGGAATGGTTTCGCCGTGCAGCTTGTCACAGGCACCGGCATAAAACTCGAAGTAACGCACCAGTGCGGCGACGTCGGTCCTGGCCTGTTTGGTTGGTTTGCCGCAGTCGCGCTGCTCGATCAGCGCCAGCTCATCGGCATGTTCAGCGACCTTGTGCGACAGACGCATCAAGAGGCGGCCGCGTTCGGCCGCGCTGAGCTTGCGCCAGACGGTTTCGAGGCAGTCATGCGCCGCCTGAACCGCTTCGTCAATATCCTGCGCGTTGCCGCGCTGGATTTCGTCGAAGGGCTCGCCGTCGGACGGGTCGATCACAGGAATGGTCTTGCCCGACGATGAACGGACGTATGCATTGGCGATGTAATTGAATTGCATGCCCACGATTTTGCGCGAAAACGCGATGAACCTGGAGTTTGAGTGATATTCGGCACATTCCCCTTCAACGACGGGCGTAACCAGCTATCAATTGAGTAGCAAAGTAAGGGATTTCAAAGGCCGAAGAGGGGGGCTGGGTTGCGGCGGAAATTTCGGGCAGTCACCGGGGCGATCCATCTGGCGGTCCAGCACCTGCAGCACCGTGTCGATCGAGGCCTGCCAGGGCGCTTTCGTGCAGCAGCGTGCGCCAAACCCATCCTGCAACGGTGAACCCAGCCAGAAAGATGGACCCACCAGGATCAGGTCGGGTTGAAGCCGCCGTCCCCACGGGGTACCCAGTCAAAAGGCGTCCTGTTGCTCTTCTTGTTGCTTTTCAGTCGCCGGCTTTGTCCGCCCATCATGCGTGCGGCCGTGCTGTCCGGCTCCAGACCGATGCAGTGATAATCCTGCCATGTCCTCTTCCCCCAAAGTC
>JBKJZS010000174.1:0-1133 GCA_046714915.1 Polaromonas sp.
ACCCAGGGCGTGGTCGATGGCCGCATGACGCTGGGCGACCTGGTGATGGTCAATGCCTTCATGATCCAGCTTTATATTCCACTGGGTTTTCTGGGCGTTTTGTACCGCGAGATCAAGCAAAGCCTGACCGATCTGGCCAAGATGTTCAACCTGATGGAAAGAGAGCGCGAGATCGCTGACCAGCCGGGCGCGCCCGCGCTCAGCATTGCCAGCTCTCCCGAGGTCCGTTACGACCAGGTCAGCTTTGCGTACGAAGCGGCGCGGCCGATCCTGCACAAGATCAGCTTCGTCATTCCGCCGGGCAAGACGGTGGCTGTGGTCGGCTCGTCAGGCTCGGGCAAATCGACGCTGGCGCGCCTGTTGTTCCGTTTCTACGACGTGCAGCAGGGCCGTATCACGATTGCCGGCCAGGACATCAAGCAAGTCACCCAGGCCAGCGTCCGGCAGGCGATCGGCATTGTGCCGCAGGATACGGTGCTGTTCAACGACACGGTCGAATACAACATCGCCTATGGCAAGCGGGGCGCCAGCCGCGCCGAGGTGGAAGAGGCCGCCCGTGCCGCCCGCATTCACGATTTCATCAGCTCGACGCCGGCCGGCTACGAGACCATGGTCGGTGAGCGCGGCCTGAAGCTGTCCGGTGGCGAGAAACAGCGCGTGGCCATTGCCCGCACTTTGCTGAAGAACCCGCCCATCATGATTTTTGACGAGGCCACCTCGGCGCTGGATTCGGCCAACGAACGCGCTATTCAGGCTGAACTCCGCAGCATCGCCGAAAACAAGACCACGCTGGTGATCGCGCACCGCCTGTCCACCGTGGTGGATGCGCATGAAATTCTGGTGATGGAGGCGGGGCAGATCATCGAGCGCGGCACCCATGGCGCTTTGCTGGCCCTGGGTGAGCGTTATGCGGCGATGTGGGCCTTGCAGCAGAGTTCCGAGTAGATTCAGAGTATTTTAGGGCTACAGCCCAATGGATACGGGAGTTAATAGCTATTTATTTAATAGCAATTTGGCTGACTGCCCTTTGAACTGATACGAAGCTGCGTCGGTGGGGCGTTGCTCGCCGCGCGCGACTGGCCGATGGAAAAAGTCTCAGCCCCCTGCGGGATTCCCGTAGACCCAAGGGCATC
>JBKJZS010000175.1:0-1855 GCA_046714915.1 Polaromonas sp.
CTCGTGCATCGGGTAAAGCAACGCGTAGAATAGACGCAGGACCGCAAGTAGCGGGAAACAGTCGGGCGCCTCGTCCTAGAGCACACCCAGGCGCTGGCGCCCCGTCTTCGCGACGAAATTGAGATCGTCGTGAGGCAATCGGTCCACCAGGCTCTGGCACAGGAGCTGGCTGGTCAGCGGTTGGATCAACGCTGAGGAAGCGACCGCTTCCGGGATTTCAACGCAGCCATACGCAGTGATGGACCTGGGACTTTGCGGCAAAACGGGTGGGCTTGGCCGGGGGTCGTAGTTTCCCCATCCTAGGGGAGCTTGCTATGGTGCGGGCGTGAAAATTGCGATATGTTCGGAACCGTTGAGTAAAAAATGTTCTCAACCTTTAACGGTAATTTCCTAATTGGAGTGTATTTATGCAAATGAAATGGACTGCGGTCGCTTTGGCCGCCATGTTGGTTGTTGCGTGTGGCAAAAAAGAGGAAGCCAAACCAGCTGCCACAGCGCCTGCGGCCCCTGTCGCTGCGGCTCCGGCGCCGGCAGCTGCCCCATCCGGTGATACGCTCGTCGTCAAAATCGGTCACGTCGCTCCGACCTCCGGTGCCCAGGCCCATTACGGCAAAGACAATGAAAATGGCGTCCGCATGGCCATTGAAGACCTGAACAAACAGAACGTCGAAATCGGCGGCAAAAAAGTCAAATTCGAAATCGTTGCTGAAGACGACGCGGCCGATCCTAAGCAGGGCACGGCTGCCGCACAGAAACTGTGCGACTCCAAAGTCGCTGGCGTGGTCGGTCACCTCAACTCTGGCACCACCATTCCCGCTTCCAAGGTCTACAACGATTGCGGCATTCCCCATGTCACTGGTGCCGCGACCAACCCGGACTTGACCAAGCCAGGCTACAAAACCACCTACCGCATTATTGCCAATGACCTGGCCCTGGGTGCCGGCCTGGCCTTTTATGCCGCCGACAAGCTCAAACTGAAAAAGGTCGCCATCATTGATGACCGATCTGCTTATGGCCAGGGCGTTGCCGACATTTTCAAGAAAACGGCCAAGGAAAAGGGCATGACCGTGGTTGACGAGCAGTTCACCACCGACAAAGCCACCGACTTCATGGCCATCCTGACCGCCATCAAGGCCAAGGCACCCGATGCCGTGTTCTACGGTGGAATGGACCCGCAAGCCGGACCCATGCTGCGACAGATGGAGCAGTTGGGCATGAGCAAGGTCAAGTACTTTGGCGGCGACGGCATTTGCACTTCGGAGATCGCCAAACTCGCCGGTGGCGCCAAGACGCTCGACAACGTGATCTGCGCCGAAGGCGGTGCATCCCTGGCCAAGATGCCTGGCGGCGCCGAGTGGAAAAAGCGCTACGACGAGAAATATCCGAACCAGTTCCAGGTCTACAGCCCTTACACCTATGACGCGACCTTCGTGCTGGTCGATGCGATGAAGCGCGCGAATTCCGCAGACCCGAAGGTCTACACTCCGGAGCTGATAAAAACCAGCTTCAAGGGCGTGACCACAACCATTGAGTTTCTGCCCAGCGGGGAGCTGAAGAATCCCTCCATCACCTTGTATAACTACAAGGAAGGCAAGAAAGTCGCGCTGGAATAAACATCCAACCGACTGCAGAAAAAGCCACCGCGAGGTGGTTTTTTTTTGGTTCTTATTCCATTTCTAATTCATAAGTGAAACCATAAGAGCGCCAATAATCCAGGGCCAAGAGACGATGGAGCCCACCGTGTTGGGGTTGTCTTCCAGGGTTTTCAGCGCCTGCGCCAGGTGATCTTCCAAGGCATCAAGGCTCTTGAAGACCCGGTTATGGAAGAATTTCTCGCGTAGCTCATCCCAGACAT
>JBKJZS010000176.1:0-1187 GCA_046714915.1 Polaromonas sp.
GCCGGCCGGATCCGCTGGATGCCAACGAGCCTTTGAGCCTGGCCAAAACCATTGCGGCGCTCAAGCTCAAATACGTGGTGATCACCAGCGTGGACCGTGATGACCTGCGCGACGGCGGCAGCCAGCATTTTGTCGACTGCATACGCCGCATCCGCGCGCTGTCGCCGCAGACAACGATCGAGATCCTGGTGCCCGACTTCCGCGGCCGCGACGACCGCGCACTTGACATCCTCAAGTCCGCACCGCCCGATGTGATGAACCATAACCTCGAAACCACGGCCCGCCTTTACAAGGAAGCGCGCCCCGGCAGCGACTACCAATTCAGCCTGAACCTGCTGAAAAAGTTCAAGGCGCTGCACCCCGAGGTGCCGACCAAAAGCGGCATCATGGTCGGCCTGGGCGAAACCGACGAAGAAATCCTGCAGGTGATGCGCGACATGCGGGCGCACAACATCGACATGTTGACGATCGGCCAGTACCTCGCGCCGTCGACCAGCCACCTGCCGGTGCGCCGCTATGTACACCCCGACACCTTCAAGATGTTCGAGGCAGAGGCCTACAAAATGGGCTTCTCGCATGCGGCCGTCGGCGCGATGGTGCGCTCCAGCTACCACGCTGACCAGCAGGCGCACGCCGCGGGCGTGACAGAAAAGACGGCAGGCACTGCGCAAGCGCTGTGAGCTCGTCAAAGTTTTTGCTGGACCCGCACTCGCTTTCAAGCAAAGTTTCAAAAGCTACTTTCGATCGCGGCCTGGCGGTCTATCGCAACCAGCGGGTAGTGGAATGCCAACTCACTGGCGTTAACAGCCAGGAATGGAATATTGAAGGGGCGGTGCGCGGCAGCGGGCGTGAAACTTACGAGCTCTCGGTCACCGTTGAGGCATCGCCCGAGGGCGAAATTACGTTTTTCAGCGGCGACTGCACTTGCCCGGTGGGCACGGATTGCAAGCACAGCGTGGCGCTGACGCTCAAGGCCGCGTACAAGTCCGGCGGCATTCGCACTGCGGTTGATGGGGCTGCGGGTGCACTTGCCGGGACTGCGCAAAACAAAAGCAAGGACAATGCCGCGCCGCAGACCCCCGCAGAAGTGCAGGCGCAAATAAAAGTGCTGCAAGAAGCGCACAGGCAAGCCCAGGAACGAAACAGCCGCGAGCGCGAACACCAGCAAGCGCAACAAAGAGTCACGC
>JBKJZS010000177.1:0-4864 GCA_046714915.1 Polaromonas sp.
ATAAGCCCATAAGTTGCAGCGGTACAGCGGGTTGCCGGACACCCCAAGCTTTCCCGCCAGCCCACCCGCCTTGCGCTTCATCTCCAATCCAACCGCGTCAATCGCATTCTTAACAAACGATTCAATCAACATTCACCGGCACACAACAGGGACCGACGCTGGCAGCGAGTCGAGCACCGACTCTCAGGCGCCATCGATGGCTCAGTCCGGCACAAATTTGGCCTGGAACTTGACCTCATCTTCAGGCAGCTCGAGCGTGACCAGCTGTCCCATCTTGTTGTCGGTCAGCCGGCACGCCGCAAACAGGCTGTATTTGCCTTTGAGGTTGTAGCTTTCCAGGTCAATCAGCATGTAGGGGTAAGGCACAAAAACCTCGTAAAGAAAAATCGTCCGGTGCCGGTTGCGCGGCGACGGAAAAAGCTTGTAGTGATCGGTCGTGATGCCCTGTGCTGATGCCATGTTTACGTTGCGCCGTGAGTTGAAGGGCTAAAGGGCTAAAGGGCTAAAGGGCTAAAGGGTTGAATGGTTGAAGGCTTTGATTGAATCACGGATTTACCGTAACGGCAGCTGACCGTCCCCCTGCTCGGTCGGTTCATTGATCCAGGACCGGGGTGCGCCTTTCGTGGTCTGCAAACTTCCTCTGGCCAACGGTCAGGGGTCGACGCGCTCCGCCAACCATCAGCGCCCATGAATACAACCATCAAAAACCATCCTTAAAACATCCCTTAACCATCCACTTGGATGGTGTTAAGATATGGAAATGCCCCAACCCTCCAAAACCTCACAAACCGCCCTTGCAAGGCCAGTCGACGAGAAAATCACGATCAATCTCGGCTGCGTCGACCTCGGTCAGATTGACTTGCTGGTGCAGGAAGGCTTTTATGCAAATCGAACCGACATGATTCGCACAGCGATCCGAAACCAGCTCACCACGCACAGCGAGGTCGTGCGCCAGGTCGTCTCACGCAAGACGCTGGTGCTCGGCATCCACCACTACACCGAGTCAGACCTGCTGGCCGTGCAGGCTTCCGGGGAGAAGTTGCAAATCCGCGTGCTGGGGCTGGCCGCGATCGCGCCTGAAGTCACGCCCGCCCTGGCACTGGCCACTATTGAATCGATCACGGTGCTGGGCGCCCTGCATGCGAGCCCCGCGGTAAAAGCCGCGCTCGTCCAGCGCATCCGCTAAGGCCTGTTTAACAGGCCCCAGTCCCATGAAATGAACCGAAAGACCCTGATGAACCCTGACTTCCAGCACCTGATGAACCATGCCACCCGGCTCACCCGTGCCGGCGACCTGCAGGCCGCAACCGCCGCGATCCAGGCCGCGCTGGGCGGCGGTATGCCTGTCACAGCAGCTTCAAAAGACATGCGCGACGTGATCGATGTGGCTGCGCGCGAAGTGCCCGACGTCGCGCCGGCATTCCACGACGTGCCGTCACCGGCGCCGGCCGCTGACAATATGCCAGCTCCCGGCCGGTTCATCGCCGGCAGCCATGCGGACGCCTCTGGCCGCCGCGACTTCAAACTTTACATTCCACCGGGTGCCGGCGAGCGTCCGCTGCCGCTGGTCGTGATGCTGCACGGCTGCACCCAGAATCCGGACGATTTTGCGGCCGGCACCGCCATGAACAATGCAGCTCTGGCCCAGGGCTTCTTCGTGCTGTACCCGGCGCAGTCTCAGCAGATGAATCCGCAGCGATGCTGGAACTGGTTCAAGCACAATCACCAGTCCCGCGGACGCGGGGAGCCGGGCCTGCTGGCCGGCATGACCCATGTCGTGATGGCGCGTCATGCGATCGACCCGGACCGCGTCTATGTGGCGAGCCTGTCTGCCGGCGGCGCGATGGCCGCGATTCTGGGCGAGGCCTATCCAGACCTGTACGCCGCGGTGGGCGTCCACTCAGGGCTTGCGGCAGGCATCGCAAAAGACCTGCCGTCGGCGCTGGGCGCGATGAAGAGCGGCGGTACCCGGCTTCACGCAACACCCAGCTCGATGGCGACCATCGTCTTTCACGGCGATGCCGATACCACGGTGCACCCGAGCAACGGCGAGCAAGTGATTGTTGCCAGCGTTGGCACGACTACAACCGTCGAAGTTGAGCACCTGAAACCGCACGGCAGTCGCGCAACCACGCGGCGCGTGCACCGTGCCGCCGATGGCGCGGTAGTGGCCGAGCACTGGCTGGTGCACGGCGCGCCGCACGCCTGGTCGGGCGGGAGCGAAAAAGGCTCCTACACCGACGCCCGCGGGCCTGACGCCAGCGCCGAGATGATCCGATTTTTCCTGGAGCATCCTCGTCGGCAGGCCCACTAAGGGCTCGTTCAGCAATAACCTGCACATTTGCAATGGATGTCAGTTTTTTAGCAAAAACGCCATCTCGGTTCCGGCCAGATTCGGTACCGCGTTGTGGGCCAACGGAATCTTCTCCGGCCTAATGGGTTGGCCATTGAGTGGGGACGGGGTCTCGCCGCTCAGGCGCACAACGTGGTAGCCGGCGCGCCGGTGAGAGATGGAAACACCCGCAACGCCCGGCTGGCCACGCGTCGTCACGGAGCAAGCCATGAGATTTTTTCGGGGTGCAATATTGACCAGCCGCCCGATCAGCCCGTCCACCAGTCGCCAATGCAGTGGTTGAGTTGTTGTGGCGCCCCACGAATCCGATTTGCTATGTATTTAATAGCTACTTACGAAATATCAACAAGGCCTGGAAGCCTGTTTAGTAAAACCAGACTATAAAATAGGGATTAATTATTGGCGTGGGCTATAAGTGAAGGACTGAAGAACGGTTGCGAATCACGGAGACGCCATGCCCACCCAAATCTCGGACATTCACATCGCCCAGGCCGACCCGCTGCCGGAACCCCGGTTGTTGCAGGGCGAGCTGCCCGCGGGCGAAGCTGAAGCCGCATTCATCACCGCGGCGCGCGCCGCCACCCGCAGCATCCTGCGCGGCCTGGATGACCGGCTGCTGGTCGTCGTCGGCCCCTGCTCTATCCACGAGCCTGAGTCAGCCCTGGAATACGCCGCACGGCTGCGCCAGGTGGCAGACCGCCTGGGCGAATCGCTGCTGCTGGTAATGCGCGTCTACTTCGAAAAGCCGCGCACCCGTATGGGCTGGAAGGGCCTGATCTACGATCCGGGACTGGACGGCCAGGGCGACATCGGCGAGGGCTTGCGCCATGCGCGGCGCATCCTGCTGGAATGCGCACGCTTGGGCGTGCCGGCGGCCTCTGAAATCCTGGACCTGGTGACGCCGCAGTACTACGCCGAGCTGCTGACCTGGGGCGCGATCGGCGCCCGCACGGTGGAAAGCCCGCTGCACCGGCAGATGGCTTCGGCCCTGTCGGCGCCTGTGGGCTTCAAAAACGCCACCACCGGCAGCGTGGGCGCGGCCATCGACGCCATCCATGTGGCGGCCCAGCCGCACCGCTTTCCCACCATCTCGCTCGAAGGCAAGGCCATGGTCATCACGACCACCGGCAACCCCGATGGCCACCTGGTGCTGCGCGGTGCCAGTGACGGACCGAACTACGACGCCGCCAGCGTCAAGCGCGCTACCGAGGCCCTGGAGAAATCCGGTTTACCGTCCCGCCTGGTGATCGACTGCAGCCACGGCAACAGCAACAAGGACTATTCCCGGCAGCCCGCCGTGGCGGCCGACATCGCGCAGCAGGTCGCCAGCGGCTCCACCCGCATCTGCGGCCTCATGATTGAAAGCCACCTGGTCGAAGGCCGACAGGACATCGTCGATGGCCGCAAGGGCCTGCTTTATGGGCAGAGCGTGACCGACGCCTGCATCGGCTGGGAGGCGACCGTGGCCGTGCTGGAGCAGCTGGCGGCGGCCGTGCGCCAGCGCCGGGCCGGCGCCATCGCGTGACTTGCCGATGCAAGCCGCGGCGTATAGGATGAACAGCATGAGCCTCATGCTGCGCGCATTGACCCTTTGCATCGTCCTGATCGTCATGGGGGCTTTGCACCCGCTGTCTGCCGCAGAGCCGCCGGCAACGCGGCAGCAGGCGCTCAAGGCGATCGAGCACCCCGAGCCCGCCGTCCGGCGCGCGGCGGTCGCGCGCCTGGGCGAAGTCGGCGCCATGGCCGATGCCGACCCGCTGGTCGCCCGCCTGAGGGACGATGACGCGCGGGTCCGCCAGCTCGCCGAAGCCGCGCTGTGGCAGATCTGGAGCCGCTCCGGCGACCGCGCGATCGATGCCTTGTTCCTGCGCGGCGTCCAGCAGATGGAAGCACGTGAGCTGGTCGAGGCCGTGGCCACGTTTTCCGAGGTCATTCGCAGAAAGCCCGCCTTTGCCGAAGGCTGGAACAGGCGCGCCACCGCTTACTACCTGCTCGGCCGGTTCGAGCTGTCGATGCATGACTGCGACGAAGTCCTCAAACGCAACCGCAAGCACTTCGGGGCGCTATCGGGTTACGGGCAGATGTACCTGGCCCTGGGTGACCCCGACCGCGCCCAGCCCTACCTTGAGCGCGCGCTCAAGGTGAACCCGAACATGGCCGCGGTGGCGGCGACGATACGCCTGATAGAGCAGCACCGCGAGCTAAAGCGGCGCCGAACAATCTGAACCCAGACCTTTGGCGCGGTTTGCCGCCCGCCCGTTCATGGCAGGCATGCGCCCTAAAATGACCCGCTCACGTCAACAAGCCCCTGGAGCCCGCGATGATCGTCGAACGCATCTGGACCGGTAACGCCTACCGCAATTTCAATTACCTGATCGCCTGCCCCGAAACCGGCGAAGCGCTCGCGATTGACCCGCTGGACCATGAAAAAACGCTGGCCACCGCCAAGGTCAAGGGCTGGCAGATCACGCAGGTGCTGAACACGCACGAGCACCACGACCACATCGGCGG
>JBKJZS010000178.1:0-5356 GCA_046714915.1 Polaromonas sp.
CGGCTGGACCGAGCACCGCAGGTTTAAGTTATTGGTTAAGTTATTGGGGTCAGACACCAATTTCGCTGCGGTGCATCGCACCGCGCCCGCAGGGCGAGCCGGAGGTTCGGCGAATTTGGGCTCTGACCCCAATAACTCGCAGACAGCAGGGTCGCCTTTTCTTTGCTTACTTTCTTTTGGCGACGCAAAAGAAAGTGAGTTGCCGCCGGGCAACCCCCGGCTTGTTGGCAAACTACAAAATCAGGATCAAAGAGAATTTCAAGCCCGCAGCAGCAAAGGCAAAGAGATGAACCTCTCCGAACCCTTCGTCCGCCGTCCGGTAGCCACCGTCTTGCTGACCATCGGCCTCGCTCTGGCCGGCATAGGCGCGTTCTTCGTGCTGCCGGTCTCGCCGCTGCCGCAGGTGGACTTCCCCACCATCTCGGTCAGTGCGTCACTGCCCGGCGCCAGCCCCGCCACCATGGCCAGCAGCGTGGCCACGCCGCTGGAGCGGCGCCTGGGGGTGATTGCCGGCGTCAACGAAATGACGTCCACCAGCGGCACCGGTTCGACCCGCATCAACCTGCAGTTTGACCTGAATCGCAAGATCGATGCGGCGGCGCGCGAAGTGCAGGCGGCCATCAATGCCTCGCGCGCCGACCTGCCCGCCACCTTGCGCAGCAACCCGAGCTACCGCAAGGCCAACCCGGCGGGTGCGCCGGTGATCATCCTGGCGCTGACTTCCAAAACCCGCTCACCGGGCCAGATCTACGACGAGGTATCGAACCTGGTGCAGCAAAAAATCGCCCAGGTGCCGGGCGTCGGCGATGTGGAGCTTGGCGGTGGCTCGCTGCCGGCGGTGCGTGTGGCGCTGCTGCCGTTTGCCCTGAACCGTTACGGCGTCAGCATGGAAGACGTGCGGGCCGCGCTGCAGGCGTCCAACGCCAACCGGCCCAAAGGGGCGATTGAAGGCAATGGCCAGCGGCTGCAGATTTATTCGGGGGCCAATACGGCCTCCGGCGGTCTGAAGGCGGTGGATTACCGCGATCTGGTGGTGGCCTGGCGGAACAACGCGGCCATTCGCCTGAGTGATGTGGCTGAGGTGGTTGATGGGGTTGAAAACAGCAACACCCTGGGACTCTTCAATGGCGAGCCGGCCGTGGTTGTGCTGGTCACCCGCCAGCCAGGCGCCAACGTGATTCAAACCGTGGACGGCGTGCGCGACCTGCTGCCGGAGCTGCAGGCCCAGTTGCCGCCGGACGTTCGGCTGCAGGTGGCCTCGGACGCAACCCAGTCGATTCGGGCGTCGCTCAAGGAGATCGAAATCACGCTGCTGATCTCGATGGTGCTGGTGGTGCTGGTGGTCAGCGCTTTTTTGCGCAGCGCGCGCGCCACGCTCATTCCTGCCGTCGCTACGGTGGTCTCGCTGCTGGGCACCTTTGCCGTGATGTACCTGCTGGGTTTTTCGCTGAATAACCTGAGCCTGATGGCACTCACCGTGGCCACCGGTTTTGTGGTGGACGACGCCATCGTCGTGCTTGAAAACACCAGCCGCCACATCGAAGCCGGCATGGACCGCTTCCAGGCGGCCCTGCTCGGCGCGCGCGAGGTGGGCTTCACGGTGCTGTCGATCAGCCTGTCGCTGGTGGCGGTGTTCATTCCGCTTTTGTTCATGGGCGGCCAAACCGGCCGGTTGTTTCGCGAGTTTGCGGTGACGCTGTCGGCAGCGGTCTTGATCTCGCTGGTCATTTCACTGACGACCACGCCGATGATGTGCGCCTGGCTGCTCAAGCCCGCCGCCCGGGACAAGCCGCCAGGACGCATGGCAAGGTGGTTCGGGCGTGCCTTCAAGCGGGTGCACCACGGCTACGAGGTCAGCCTGGACTGGGCGCTGGGCAGCAAGCTGCTGGTGATGCTGATCTTGCTGGCTGTCATTGGCCTGAACGTCTACCTGTTTGTGTCCATACCCAAGGGTTATTTTCCGCAGCAGGACACCGGCCAGATCAGTGGCGGCCTGCGCGCCGACCGGAGTATTTCCTTTCAGGCCCTGCAGACCAAGCTCAAGGCGCTGGTGGAGATCATCCGCAGTGACCCGGCCGTCGATACGGTGGTTGGCTTTACCGGCGGCTCGCGCGCCGGAGGCGGCTTCATGTTCATCAATCTCAAGCCGGTGGGACAGCGTACCGAGGCCGGCCAGGCCGTCATCGCGCGGCTGCGACCCCAGCTGGCGCAGATCACTGGCGTGACGCTGTTTCTCAACCCGGTGCAGGACCTGCGCGGCGGCGGCCGGCAGAGCAGTTCAACCTTCCAGTACACCCTCAAAAGCGACAGCACCGCCGACCTGCGGCTATGGGCTACGCGACTGGCCGACCAGATGAGGCTGCAGCCGGCATTGACCGACGTGGACACCGACCAGCAGGAAAACGGCGTGGAGACCATGGTCACGGTGGACAAGGAGAGTGCGGCGCGGCTGGGCATCAGCTCGCGCGACGTGGACAACGCGCTGTACAACGGCTTTGGCCAGCGCCAGGTGGCCACGATTTATGCCGAACTGAACCAGTACCGCGTGGTCATGGAGGTGGCGCCGCGCTTTACGCGCAGTCCCGAGTCGCTCAAGGACATCTACGTGCCAGCCAGGGGAGGCAGCGGCACGACGCTGGCCACGGCGGTTCCCACGCCCGCCAGAGGCGTGGTCAATCCTGCTTTGCGTGACCCGTCCAGCGGCCAGGCCCTCAGTTCGGCGGTCACCACCATGGTCCCGCTCTCCAGCATTGCGAGCTTCAGCGAGAACCCGACGGCGGCGTCCATCAGCCATGAAGACGGCGAGCTCTCGACCACGGTGTCTTTCAACCTGGCGGAGGGCAGCACGCTCAGCGATGCGCAGGCAGGCGTCAGGCAGGCCGAAGCCGAGATCCGCCTGCCCAGCAACGTGCGCGGCAGTTTTTCCGGCACCGCACTCAGTGCCCAGCAGTCGCAAAGCGAGCAACCGCTGCTGATTCTGGCGGCGCTGGTGGTGATCTACATCGTGCTGGGCATTCTGTACGAGAGTCTGGTGCACCCGATCACGGTTCTGTCCACCCTGCCCTCGGCCGGCGTGGGCGCGGTGCTGGCGCTGCTGATGTTCAAGATGGAGTTTTCCATCATCGCGCTGATCGGCCTCTTTTTGCTGATCGGCATCGTCAAGAAAAATGCGATCCTGATCATTGACTTCGCCATCGAAGCCGAGCGTTCGCGCGGCCTGTCCGCGGTGGAAGCGGTGCGCGAGGCCTGCCTGCTGCGATTTCGCCCGATCCTGATGACCACGCTGGCCGCGATTTTGGGCGCGCTGCCGCTGGCCATCGGCTTTGGCGAAGGCGCAGAGCTGCGCCGTCCGCTGGGCGTCTCCATCATCGGCGGGCTGATTGCCAGCCAGCTGCTGACCCTGCTGACCACGCCGGTGGTCTATGTCCTGCTCGACAAGTTGCGTCGCCGCAGCCCGTCGGAGCGCCATCTCAGCCGCCATCCGGGGGAGTTCTTCTCCACCGAGCCGCCGCCGCGTGCACCGCTGCAACTGCAATGAGGCCCTCCATGCGATACAGACTGACCCACTACCCGATTGCCGCTGCCCTGATCGTCCTGCTCGGCGGCTGCGCCATCGGGCCCAACTATCAGCGCCCCGCCACGCCCGATGTCGGCAGCTTCAAGGAGGCTGAAGGCTGGGTGCCCGCGGTACCCGCCGATACCCTGGAGCGTGGTCCCTGGTGGCAGTTGTTTGGCGATCCGGTGCTCGACCAGCTGGCCGCGCGCGTCGAGGTCTCGAACCAGAACGTAGCCGCCGCCGTGGCCGCCTACGCACAGTCGCGCGCACTGGTGCGTGAGCAGCGCGCGTCGATTTTCCCTTCTGTCACGCTGGACGGTGGCGCCACACGCTCCGGCAGCGGCGGCAATGGCAGCAACACGCCAGGCACGGGCGGGCGTACTGGCAACAACTACCAGCTCAGCATAGGCGGCAGCTGGGAGCCCGATGTTTGGGGGCGCTTGGGCCGTGCCGTCGACGGTGCAACAGCCGGCGCGCAGGCCAGCGCGGCGGACCTGGCATCGGCCAAACTTTCAGCCCAAGGCGAGCTGGCCATCAACTATCTGTCGCTGCGCCAGACGGACGCGCAAAAAGGCCTGCTTCAGGACACGATTGACGCCTATCAGCGGGCCTTGGTCATCGCGCAAAATCGCTATGCCGCCGGCATTGTGGGAAAAACCGATGTACTGCAGGCGCAGACCCAGCTGGCCAATGCCCAGGCCGACAACGCGGGCCTGATGCGGCAGCGCGCGCAACTCGAGCATGCGATTGCCGTGCTGGTCGGCGAAGCTCCGGGCAATTTCTCGCTTGCACCCGCAGCGTGGAAACCTTCGGTGCCTGAGGTGCCTGTCGGCGTGCCCTCGACGCTGCTGCAGCGCCGGCCGGACATTGCTGCCGCCGAGCGCCGTGTCGCGGCGGCCAACGAGCAGATCGGTATCGCCAAAAGCGCGTACTACCCTAGCTTCTCCTTGAGCGCTTCATATGGCCTTGGCGCCAGCCGCGTGGCGGACCTGTTCAGTGCGTCCAGCAGTGTCTGGTCGCTGGGCCTCTCGGCCGCACAGGTGCTTGTCAACGCCGGCGCCACAGGCGCACGCGTGGAAGGCAGTGAAGCCGCGCACGCCCTGGCGGTAGCGCGTTACCGGCAAGCGGTGCTGGCCGCGTTTCAGGATGTTGAAGACCAGCTGGCCGCCACCCGCGTCCTGCTCGCCCAGCAGGAGCTGCGCCGACAGGCCTCGACAGCCGCCGACCAGGTCGAGCAGCAGGTGCTCAACCGCTATCGCAGCGGCCTGGTCAGCTACACCGAAGTGATTGCGGCACAGGCCACGGCGCTCAGTGCACGCCGCGCACTGGTGCAGGCCATGGCCGACCGCCAGACCACGGCGGTGGCGCTGATTCAGGCGCTGGGCGGGGGTTGGCAGGCTGTTGAGTGAGCTTTTAATTGCTACTTTTTTTATAGCTTCTTACGCTGATGGGATAATGGCTACAGCCCGTTTTTCTTCTTAAACCCGGGATGTTCGTCGCTCTTGCGGCATCTCGCTCCATTCCCGGTTCGATCTGGGCAGTAGGGTCTAACTCCCCACTCCCACCCCTAGCCCCTCCCTCGCCCCGCTGGGCGATGGAGGGGGACTTCATTTGGCCGCGTGTGCTGCGCTCGCGTGCAAACATGACGGTCCCGTACTCCGACGATGACGCGCAAAGCGCGTCATCGTCTCCCCGCATCCGCATTCGTCCCCCCACCCCGTCGGGCTGGGCCGAGGAGCGTAGCCGAAAACGGATCAAGGCGAGCGATTGTCTGAGCGAAGCGAGTTCGAGCTCGACCCC
>JBKJZS010000179.1:0-2059 GCA_046714915.1 Polaromonas sp.
TCGGGGCGGAAGCGGTCGCGCACTTCGACGCGCACCTTGTCGGAATTGATGACGATGTCGCGGCTTTGCAGGCGGTACAGGCCCGAGGTGCCGTCGCCCTGGATTTCGTCTTTGCGAAAGCCCTGCGCGGTCTGGCTGGCGAAGGCGTTGTAGCCGAAGCGCTCGCCCTTGTACTCAGTCTTGCCGCCGTTGAGCGTGCGGCTGTAGCGGCCAAGCTCAGTGACTGACAGGCCGGTGTCAAAGTCACCGAACATCGCGTAAAACTGCGATTTTTCGATCTTGAGATACAGCTTGCGTGCGCTGGCCGCGTCGAACTGCGGCTGGGTGGCGTCGGCATACAGCGTGTAGTACTGGTTCGGGTCCACCGCCTGCTTGAGCACCTTGCTGCCCGCCGAGCCTTTTTCTTTGGCGGTGTCGTAGGCAACGGTCAGCAAATACTCGCCCTTGACCTGGCCCTTGGCGTAAAACGCGATCCGGTTCTGGTCGAACAAATCGCCGTCAGCACCTGCCGCATCAAGATTTTCAGTATGGCCCGAAAGCTTTTTATGGCCCAGCGTGCCTTCGGCAAAGCCGACCATGACCCATTCGCGCAGGTCAGGCTTGAGCCAGGCGCGGACTTCCTGCGTGCGGTTGTTGCCGAAGTCAAACTTGAGCACGACCTCGCCAGCCTGTGTGGTCGGCTGCAGCGCGATCAGCGCAACGCCGTCTTCGCCGATCTGGTAGCGCGCCTTGCCGCCGAGCTTGCCGGTGAGGGGTTCGCGCTGGATGGCGTCGGCCTGGTCTTTGGAGAGGTAGGGGGAGTTGATCTGGAAGTCGCCGATCGCACCGCGCCGAACCGGTTGACCTTTTTTGTCGAGCATGCGCACCGCTATCACTGGCGGGGTGCGGCCGTCGGCACTGAGTTGCGAGCGTGCTGTATCAAACACGGCGCTGGCCGGGCCGACTGCGTAGTGCAGCGTGCGGCTTTCCTGAAGCGTGATTTGGCCCGCTGCATCACGCACCGTCACCTCCATGACGTTTGCGCCTTCACGCAGATCGACGGCGTGCCAGCGTGACACTGCCAGCGTACCGGCCAGGTTCATCAGCACGCCTTCATAACGCATGGCATTGACGGGCGCGCCATTGACATTTAGCTCAACCTGCTCTTTGGACGCGTGCTTCACCGCCACCTTGATCACCGGCAATGCAGGATTAAAGCCGGTTTGCGGGTGCAGCCACTCGGCACCGGGCGAAGCAGCGGCGACCCATTTATCGTCGTAGGGTAGCACTTCGACCAGTTGCAGAGTGGGCGCAGCTGGCACCGCCACAGGCGCAATCACTGCGTCGGAAGCGGCAGACGCTGAGCCCGCAGCCGGTGCAGCCTTCACGGCGCTGGCAGGCAGCGCAATCGGCGCGCATTGCGAGGTTTCCAGCGCGGGAGCCTTCAAGCGCAGGGCGGGCATGCGCTGCAGGCTCTGGCCCTTCGGCTGCAACTGCACCGCGACAGCCAGGTCACCGGCCAGCGGCGACTCCAGATCGAAGCTCAGGTGCTGCGTCCACGCTGCAGCCTGCGCGCCGAGCTTGGCAACCAGGAAGCCATCGCCCGGTGCAGCGGCGAAAGGCTGGCCGTCTAGCTTGATGCTGCCGGCGGCAATTTTCGCGCCATTGGGCAGCATCACGGTGGCATGGGTCGCCTCGGTTGCGACTGGCGCGGCCAGGCCAATGCTCACAGTGCTGCCCTGCACGCGAATCTGCTCGCTCAGGCAGCTGGGCACCGGCTTGAGCCGGAAGTCGGCGCGCCACAAGGTGCCGCCGCGCAGATTGACAAATTGCGAGAAGTTGCGGCCACTGCTGCGCGTGTTCTGCTCGCAAATCTCAAGCACCACGCCCTTGGGCAGGCTGGTTTCGTCGAGCTGCACCACATGCGTGCCGGGGCGAATGTTGTCGGCGTGCCAGCGTGACACTGCCAGCGTACCGGCCGGGTTCATCAGCACGCCTTCGTAGCGCATGGCATTGACGGGCGCGCCATTGACATTTAGCTCAACCTGCTCTTTGGACGCGTGCTTCACCGCCACCTTGA
>JBKJZS010000180.1:0-2740 GCA_046714915.1 Polaromonas sp.
GCTCAGGGCGGTGGATTTCCAGCCACAAGCGTTTGCGGCACTGGCGCAGGGCCAGCAGTTTGGATTTTGAAAATGTGCGCATGGTGCTTTCTTGGGTGTTTTGTTTTTGGTGCGCTGTTCTTAATCCACAGCCCAGCCCGCTTGCAGCAAGGCCTCAACCTCAGCAAACCGGTGCTCATCGCTTCCGGTCTTGGAGCGCAATAGCAGGCGGTCATGAACCAAATCATCGAGTGTTGCATGGGCATAGCCCAGCGTCGGGTGCTTGAAGTGAAGGTGGCCATCCGGCGTCACCGGTATTTGCTCAATGGCTTCGCGAGTCCGCTGTTGCAGGCTTTCGGACCAAGTGCTTGTTGGGTGGGTTGTCATGGTTGTGACCTTGATTGAATAACATTAGTGTCGTTCGATCTGCGTCGTATTGTGTCGCATACCTGCGCAAACTTGGCGCATTGAATAAACAACGCGAGGAGCGCATGGATTTCATTGACGTCTATTACTCACCGAAGCAGGTTTCCTGCCCGGATAGCTCTTCACCCAGCCCACGCAAACCGGCATGGGTGGTGGCGGACTGGATCGAGCACGATTTCCCTATTGACATTCTTGAGCCCATTCAGGCGAGCCGCGAGCAGCTTGCGCTGGCCCATGCACCAAGCTATGTTGAGGGCGTCCTGAATGGCGAACTGATGAACGGGTTTTGTGGCCGCCAGAAGGAGGTGGCGGATTCGCTGCCCTGGACTTGCGGCTCACTCTTGTCGGCAGCCCGTGCTGCGTTGGGCAACGGTTTGGTTGCCTGCTCGCCCAGCTCGGGGTTTCATCATGCAGGGTTTGAATCGGGCTATGGCTACTGCACATTCAACGGCTTGATGGTGACCGCGCTGGCCTTGAAGGCAGAAGGCAAAGTCCGCCGCGTCGGCATTCTGGACTGTGACCAGCACTATGGTGATGGAACGGCTGAAATCATCGCTGCGCTGAATATTGACTGGATTCAGCACGTCTCGCAGGAACACTGGAACCCGGACGATGCCAAGCCGTTTATCGACAAGTTTCCCGAGGTCGTACGCCGCTTTTCTGACTGTGACTTGCTGATTTACCAAGCCGGTGCAGACCCGCACGTCAATGACCCGCTAGTGTAGTGTTTCATATATATTGAACTATTCTATTAAAATCTTCTCTATCGCTTTTCATCTCAGTTGAGAAGGGTTTAATGATGAAAGTGCGCAGGGTAGTTTTCGAGTTTGGCGATGATGATTTGGACACATTGTTGCGTTGGAGTTCATCGAGCCTTGCAAGCGTTCGCTGTGCTGGGCGAGCTCATATGGTGCTGATGGCTGCGGCTGGTTTTTCTGACACTGTCATTTCTCAGGAGCTGGGGGTCAGCGCGCCACGGGTTCGCCGCTGGGTTGCTCGATACATCAGGTTTGGGCTTGAGGGGATACAGAAAGATGCCACCCGCGCAGGCCGCCCTCGTAAAGTGAATATCCTGCAAGTCGTGGAATTGACCACGCAAACACAGCGTGAAGCGGCAACCCACTGGAGCACGCGCACCATGGCCAAAGAAGTGGGTGCCAGTGCCGCCACGATATCGCGCATCTGGCGCATGCACGGGCTCAAGCCACATTTGAGCAAGACGTTCAAAGTCTCCAACGACATCCGGTTCGAGGAAAAGCTCACCGATATCGTTGGGCTATACATGAATCCGCCCGAGCGTGCGGTGGTGTTGTGTTGCGACGAGAAGAGCCAGGTCCAAGCACTGGACCGCACCCAGCCAGGACTGCCACTCAAGCGTGGGCGGGCCCAGACGATGACCCACGATTACAAGCGCCATGGAACGACCACGCTATTTGCAGCGCTCAATATTTTGGATGGCAGCGTCATCTCGCAATGCCAGCAGCGCCATCGGCACATTGAGTGGCTGAAATTCCTCAAACAGATCGATGCCAACGTCCAGCCTGATTTGCAGATTCATGTGGTGCTGGACAACTATGCCACCCACAAACACCCAAAGGTATTGCAATGGCTTGCCAAGCACCCCCGCTTTCAAATGCACTTCACCGCAACCAGCGCTTCGTGGATGAATATGGTGGAGCGATTCTTTCGCAGCTTGAGCGTGGACCGACTCAAGCGCGGGGTGTTCAAAAGTGTCGACGAGCTTATCGCCGCAATTGAGCTTTATGTCCTCGCTCATAACGAGACGCCCAAACCCTTCGTCTGGACCGCAAGCGCTCGCGATATCCTGGAGAAAGTCATGCGCGCAAAGGCCAAGCTGAAAACAGTTCAAACAGAGTGAAACACTACACTAGTTGTCGCCTGCGAGGCTGAATTTAAGCGGCTTCTTTGAATTGCTGGTGTTCCTCCTTTTTGCCATCCACACGTTGATCAGGATTGAGGAGAACCACCTGCACCGGCTGCCAGTTGCGCGTGGGACCACTCCAGCGCTGAGGGTGCTTTGCTTTTGCTGTTTGATAGATGTCCACGCGCTTTGACAGTAACGCGGCGTCCTGGCCCGCATGGCGCTCGTGTGGTGTGACGAAACGAATGGCGCTGTGACAATGCTCATGGTTGTACCAATGCTCATGGTTGTACCAATGCATGAATGTGCCGACCCATTGGCGAGCCGCGAACAGGTTCTCGAACGCCCGGTTGGGATAGTCGGATCGGTATTTCAATGTCTTGAAGATCGATTCCGAAAAAGGGTTGTCATTGCTGACCGCCGGTCGACTGAACGAGGGCATCACCCCCAGGG
>JBKJZS010000181.1:0-2965 GCA_046714915.1 Polaromonas sp.
GATAAACCGCCGGAATCACGAACATCGACAGCAGCGGCGCAGTGATCATGCCGCCCACCATGGGCGCGGCAATGCGCTGCATCACTTCTGAGCCCGTCCCCGTGCCCCACATGATGGGGAAAAGACCCGCCAGAATAACGGCTACCGTCATCGCCTTGGGACGGACCCGCAACACCGCGCCTTCCCGGATGGCGTCCAGCAAGTCCTCGGCACTGGTTTTACCCTGCTTAAGTCGTTCATCCCACGAATGCCTGAGATACAGCAGCATGATCACGCCAAATTCGGCCGAGACACCCGCCAATGCAATAAATCCAACAGCGCCCGCGACCGACAGGTTGTAGCTCAGCAGGTACAGCAGCCAGATACCCCCCACCAGCGCAAATGGCAGCGTGGCCAGGATCAGCAGGGCCTCGTCAAAGCGCTTAAAGGTCAGGTACAGCAGCACGAAGATGATCAGCAGCGTAAACGGCACCACCACCTTGAGCTTGGCCGTGGCCCGCTCCAGGAATTCGAACTGACCCGACCAGGAGATCGAATAGCCCGGCGGCAGTTTGACCTTTTCGGCGACAGCCTTTTGCATATCCTGCACGGCCGAGCGCAGATCACGGCCCCGGATATCTACATAGACCCAGCCCGACAGGCGTGCATTCTCGCTTCGCAACATGGGCGGGCCATCAGTAATGCGGATGTCGGCAACGTCCGACAGCACCAGGCGCTGGCCGCGTTCGGTCACGAAAGGCAAGCTGCGCAACTTCTCCAGGGAGTCCCGGATTTCCCGCGGGTAACGCATGTTGATCGGAAAGCGCTGCAGGCCCTCGACCGTTTCGCCGATGTTCTCACCGCCCACCGCCGAGCTGATGACTGATTGCACGTCGGCAATATTCAGGCCAAAACTGGCTGCCGCGTCACGGCGGATGTTGACGTCGACATAGCGCCCGCCGGTCAGGCGTTCGGCCAGGGCGCTGCTGACACCCCGAACGTCCTTCAGCGCGCGCTCGATCTCGCCGGTCAACTTGTCAATCGTGGCCAGGTCGGTGCCGGCGACCTTGACCCCGACCGGGCTCTTGATGCCGGTAGCCAGCATGTCAATGCGGTTGCGGATGGGCGGTACCCAGATGTTGGACAGACCCGGCACTTTGACGATGCGGTCGAGCTCTTCCACCAGCTTGTCCTGGGTCATGCCTTGGCGCCATTGGTCTTTGGGCTTGAACTGGATCGTGGTTTCAAACATTTCCATTGGCGCCGGATCGGTCGCAGACTCGGCCCGCCCGGCCTTGCCGTAGACCGTGGCAACCTCGGGCACGGTCTTGATCAGCCGGTCGGTCTGCTGCAGCAGCTCGCTGGCCTTGCCGGGCGACAAACCAGGCAGGGCGGATGGCATGTAGAGCAGGTCGCCCTCGTCCAGCCGCGGCATGAACTCGCCACCGATATGCTGCAGCGGCCAGAGGCTGAGGACCAGCACGATGGCAGAGGCCAGCAGGGTGAGCTTGGGCGCACGCAACACAATTTCCAGCAACGGCCGGTAGACCGCGATCAGGAAGCGGTTCAGCGGATTGCTCTTCTCGTCGGGAATCCGGCCCCGGATCAAATACCCCATCAGCACCGGAATCAAGGTTACCGACAGCCCGGCCGCAGCGGCCATGGCGTAGGTTTTTGTGAAAGCCAGCGGCGAGAACAGTCGGCCTTCCTGGGCTTCCAGCGTGAACACCGGAATGAAGGACAGCGTGATGATCAGTAGCGAAAAGAAAAGCGCTGGCCCCACTTCTGCCGCTGCGTCACCGATGACCTGCCATCGCGCCTCGCCCTGCAGCGTCTCGCCCGGATGGTCGTGGCCCCAATGCTCCAGGTGTTTGTGGGCATTTTCAATCATCACCACGGCCGCGTCGACCATGGCTCCAATAGCAATCGCGATGCCCCCGAGCGACATGATGTTCGCGTTGACGCCCTGGTAGTGCATCACGATGAAGGCGGCCAGTATGCCGAGGGGCAGCGAGATGATGGCCACGAACGCCGAGCGCAAGTGAAACAGGAAGATGAAGCACACCACCGCCACGACGAGAAATTCCTCCAGCAGCTTGTACGTGAGGTTGTCCACTGCGCGGTTGATGAGGTTGGAACGGTCGTAGACCGGAACTATCTCCACGCCTTTGGGCAGGCTGGACTGCAAGGATGCGAGTTTGGCTTTGACGGCGGCGATGGTTTCCAGCGCATTCTTGCCCGAACGCATGATGATCACCCCGCCGGTGGCTTCGCCCTCGCCGTCGAGTTCACCGATGCCACGGCGCATTTCCGGACCGATCTGGATACGCGCCACGTCACC
This sequence comes from Polaromonas sp., assembly GCA_046714915.1. Taxonomy (GTDB): domain Bacteria; phylum Pseudomonadota; class Gammaproteobacteria; order Burkholderiales; family Burkholderiaceae_C; genus Polaromonas. Next base: position 2,321 of record JBKJZS010000181.1, read on the forward strand.
CAGGCGCACCGAAACGCCGCCAGGCGTGGTCATCAACGGCACCGCGCGGAAATCGTCGAGCGATTGCAAATAACCGGAGGCCCGCACCATGTACTCGGCCTCAGCCAGTTCGAGCACCGAGCCGCCGGCCTCCTGGTTGGCTTTCTGGATGGCGTCGACCACTTTGGTATGCGGGATGGCGTAGGCCGCCAGCTTGTCCGGGTCGAGCACGATCTGGTACTGCCGAACCATCCCGCCGATAGAGGCAACCTCAGCAACATTGGCCACGGTTTTGAGCTCGTACTTGAGGAACCAGTCCTGCAGCGCGCGAAGTTGCGAAGCATCCTGGGTGCCACTGCGGTCGATCAGGGCATATTGGTAAATCCAGCCCACGCCAGTCGCGTCCGGCCCCAGCGAGGCCTTGGCTGCCGCCGGCAGGCGTGATTGCACCTGGTTGAGGTACTCCAGCACCCGCGAACGTGCCCAGTACAGGTCGGTGCCGTCCTCAAACAACACGTAGACGAAGGAGTCGCCGAAGAAGGAGTAGCCGCGCACCGTCTTGGCGCCCGGCACCGAGAGCATGGTCGTGGTCAGCGGGTAGGTGACCTGGTTCTCGACGATGCGCGGGGCCTGCCCGGGATAGGTGGTACGGATGATGACCTGCAC
>JBKJZS010000182.1:0-3041 GCA_046714915.1 Polaromonas sp.
CCGCGCTGCCCGCGTCAGCGCAGCAGCGCTTCCACGTCCTCGGCGATCGCCAGTGCCGAGGTCAGCCCCGGCGACTCGATGCCAAACAGGTTCACGAGGCCGGGCACGCCGTGGCGCGCCGGCCCGTCGATGCGGAAGTCCGCCGCCGGCTCGCCTGGCCCGCTGATCTTCGGCCGCACGCCGGCATAGCCCGGCTGCAGCGCACCGTCCGGCAGCGCCGGCCAATAGCGCCGCACCTCGGCATAGAAGCCGTCGGCCTCGGCGGCGTCGACGCGGTAGTCGATCGCATCCACCCAGCGGAAGCTGGGCCCGAAGCGCGCCTGCCCGCCCAGGTCCAGCGTCAGGTGCACGCCCAGCCCGGCCGCTTCCGGCACCGGGTAAATCAGACGGCTGAACGGTGAGCGGCCCGACAGCGTGAAGTAATTGCCTTTGGCGTAATAACTTGGTGGCACAGCCTGCGCGGGCAGCCCGTCAAACCGCCGCGCCAGGGCCTGCGCCTGCAGGCCGGCGGCATTCACCACGGTTCGGGCCTGCAGCTCGGTGCCGTCTTCTGCTACCACAACAATAGCATCCGGCGCACACCGGGCATGGGCCAGCGGCGAATTTAGCACTACAAGTCCAGCAGCATTCTCGAGATCGCCCTGCAATGCCAGCATCAACCCATGGCTGTCCACAATGCCGGTACTCGGCGAGTGCACGGCAGCCACACATTCCAGCCGGGGTTCCATCGCCTGGGCTTCTTCGCGCGTCAGCAGCACCAGGTCGGTCACACCATTGGCGGTGGCCTTCGCCATGATGGCCTGCAGTTGTGCGGCTTGCGCGTCACTGGTGGCAACAATCAGTTTGCCGCAGCGGCTGTGGCCGATACCGCGTTCTGCGCAGTAGGCATACAGCAGCTGCCTGCCCTGCACGCAGAGCCGGGCCTTCAGCGAGCCCGGCGGGTAATAAATGCCGGCATGAATCACTTCGCTGTTGCGCGAGCTGGTACCGGTGCCAATGGCGTCAGCTGCTTCCAGCACCATCACCTCGCGCCCCTGCAGGGCCAGCGCACGGGCGACAGCCAGGCCAACCACGCCCGCGCCGATGACAACGCAATCGATCTGGTCCATGGTTAGCCTGAAAGCGTGCGCGGGTCGGTTTGTAGCAGCCGCTGGACCAGCGACTGCAAGCTGGTTTTCAAAGGCGAAAAACCATCCGTCAGCGCCAGCGTCTCTTCGTTCATATACAGCTTGCGATTGATCTCAAGCTGAATGCTATGGCGCTGCAGTGCCGGCTCGCCATACCGGCGCACCAGCTCCACGCCCTTGTACGGGTGGTTGTAGGCCACGCTGTAGCCCAGGCTTTTCAGATGCTCGCAAAGCATCAGGGCCAGGGACGCGCTGGAGGTGGACTCGTCGCGGTTGCCAACCACAAAATCGGCATGCGCCTCGCCCGGAAACTCGGTCGCATGGCTGGACGCAATGGCCGGCATCGAATGGCAGTTGATGTGAATGCTGTAGCCGTGCCGTGCATGCGCCGCGTCAATCGCCTGCGCCACCGCCGCATGGTAAGGCCGCCAGCAACGGGCGATACGCGCCTGCACTTCGGCGACGCTGAGCTTGCGCTGGTAAATCGGCACACCGTCGTCGGTCACGCGCCAGATCAGGCCTTTGCCGAGCCGCACCTTGGACAGCACCTCGGCATCGGTCGCCACGGCTTCGGGCCAGGCTTCGTCAAACAAGCCGACGTCGACCTCGGTGGTATCGCGATTGGCATCGAGGTAGCTGCGCGGAAAGTAGGCCTCGATCCAGCCCACCCCCAGCGCAGGCACAAAGTCGTAGAGTTTTTCGACATGGGTGTCTTCAGCCCGGCGCAGGGTTGGCAGCGCACAGGCAAAGTCAAAGTCATCCGGATAAGTCGTCCCACTGTGGGGCGAGTCCAGCACCAGCGGGGTGGTTCCGGGTAGATAACGGAGCAGAGAAGTCATGCTTTATTGTGGCGCAACGGACTTGCGGGCTTGCAGAGGCGGGCGCTAAATCTTTGTAACGCCTCAAAGATCAATTGACGTGAAGGGCTTTCACGGCGCGAGCTGAGTCCGGTCACTTCATCTGCACAGCGCCCGACACAGTGACCAGCACCGTGCTCTTGCCGCCCTCCGCGGGAATGGGCGCATCCGCCATTTCGGACTTCGCCTGCATGGCCATCATACGGGGACGGGGCGTATAGCCCTGGTCGCTGGCATTGACCGTCACCTCGCGCAAGGTGTAGCTGTTAAAGCCAAAACTCTTGGCAATCTCGCTGGCTTTGGTCTTGAAGCGATCAATCGCCAGCGCTTGCGCTTCGCCCTCCACTTTGGCGCGCTGCTCGCGGCTCAAGGCAAAATTCACGCTGCCGAGGGTCAAGGTCTGAATCTTGCCCGCCGTGCTCGTGATACGGGGAAAGTCCCTGCCTTCGAGCACCAGCTCGGTGGAGCCCTGCCAACCATTGATCTTGCCGTCTTTGCCGTATCGCGGGTACAGGCTGAAGTTGCCGGTGCGCACGTCCATCAGGCCCGGCTGCGCAGATTTTTTAGCCTCGGCCAACGCAGCTTCGAGTGCGAGCTTTAACTGGTTTTGCACACTGGCCGCGTCACTGCCGTCACGTGTAGTACTCATCACGATGGACAACAGGTCTTGCTGCACTTCAACCGAGCCGCTGGCCGACAGCTGCGCAACATTTTGCAGTGGTGCATAGGACATGTGCAGCGGCGAGTTCTGGGCAAAAAGGCCTGTGCCCCCTGCCAGCAACGCGCATGCAGCGATCAGTTGAGTCGTTTTTTTCAAGGATTGACTTTCAGGGGCAGTGTGAAAAATGGAAATGACGGCTTCGCCCTTCGCCCGGGCACTCTGTACCTGTGCCGGGCATGCTGGCTTGGTGGTGCCTGCGGCGGCCTCCGACGATTCTGGAAACATGGCTAGCTTAGGCCCTCGCTTGCATCCCGATGATGTGGCACTGTCAACCCAAAATTGAAATGTCCCCTTTTGTCCAAGATTCAAATGTCCCCTGGAGCCGGGGGTTTGGAT